>NZ_JAACKB010000147.1 GCF_010892395.1 Sulfurovum sp. bin170 | reverse complement strand
GTTCGGGTGTGAACACGCCGATTCCGAAAATGCAGATTGCATATAAGGAACCGATGGCTTCAGCCTCGCTAATTCATTGGCATTGGACTAAAGTCTCCGACTCCAAGGATTTTTTATGGGAACAAAGCGACATGAGAATAGAGTACTAGATGTTAGAAAAGATAGATTGGATTTGAGAGATAGGGAGTATAGACCTATCTTGAAATCTCTGCCAAAAATCTACCCAAATGTTGATGATATTGAGATGATAGTTAAGTGTTATCGGGCTATAGATATGATACTTGACCAAGGTGGTGATGGAAAATGCACAGGTTATGCCTTGGCTACGGTTATCAACTATCTGCTCTGGAGAGACCATATATCGGATAGGTATAGAGATTTCTTGGAGAGTCCATTGGATTTTAGGATTAATAAGGTAAGTGAGCAGATGCTTTTTAATCTAGCTAGAGTCTATGATGAGTGGGATGGTGAGGATTATGAGGGGTCTAGCTGTCGTGGGGCGATGAAGGGTTGGAACAAACATGGTGTCTGTGAGCAGAGTTGTTGGGAGGTCTATCAAGATAACCCAAATGAGGGTTGGGACAAGGAGGCTCGTGAGCGACCTTTGGGTGCGTATTATAGAGTGGATGGTGACTCTATCTCTGATATGCAGTCGGCTCTGTGTGAAGTTGGGGCGTTGTATGTCTCTGCATCTATTCATGATGGTTGGTGGAAGCTCAGAGACTATTTTAGTGAGAAGATAGAGGATATACCTCTGATAGAGTATAAGTTATTTCCAAAAGGGAACCATGCTTTTGTTATTGTGGGTTATACCAGAGAGGGGTTTGTGGTTCAAAACTCATGGGGTACAACATGGGGTAGTAGTGGTTTTGCGATACTAAGTTATAAGGATTGGTTGAAGCATGGCATGGATGTATGGGTTGCTGTTGTTGGTGTGCCTATAGATATTGAGATTGTACCTCATACCTACTCTAGCCTCTCTCTTCTTAAGAAAGAGAATGAGAGAGTGGAGGGGACAGCGATTATGAAAAAGGCTCTCTCCTACCGTTATATAAACAGAAATCTTGCACCAATTAGCGAAGACATAGCCTATCAGCACTCACTTATTTTAAATCGATATGGACGAGCAAAGCATACTATTATCTATACCTGTTCACTGGATAGGTCTATAGATATTATCTGTCATGACAAGATTGAAGCGTGGGTAAAATGCAGTCCAAAACATAGAAAAGTTGCTCTCTATGCTCTGGGTAGTTTCAGTGGTGAGAAAGAGAGTATAAGCAAGATAAGAGTTATGGCTTCATACTTTTTGGAAAATGGTATCTATCCAATCTTTTTGACATGGCAGACAAGTTCTATTGGGGTTATAGAGAAATCTATAAACGATTTTTGTCAAGAGATGTTGACTCAACGAGGCGTATCACGAGAGGAGTATAGGTCAAAACAGAATATGGAAGCACTCGATAGAGCTATAGAGCAACATACTCAAGAGATCTCAACAAGGGCTATCTGGACAGAGGTTAAAGAGAAGTCTCTAAGAGCCAATCTAAGTGAAATCGAAGAGTTAAGAGAGATAAATGAGAAAAAGAGAGGTGTTATATATATTCTAACCGACTCATTTCAAAAATTGCAGAAGAGGTATGGAAATTTTGAGATTCATGCTATAGCACACTCATTTGGTTCACAGCTCATTGCCACAACTTGGTTAGAGGAGTTAAATAGAAGAGGTATGAAGCTGAACTCTATGCACCTTTTGGCTCCTACATTATCTCTTGCAGATAGCAATAGATATATCATCGGAGCAGTTGAAGGGGGTGTAATCAAAAAAAAGGATATACATCTCTATATGCTTGATAAAGAGATGGAGTGTTCTGACTCTATTGGGGAGTATGGTAAGTCACTACTTTATCTGATAAGCCGTTCTTTGGAGAAGATACATAAAACACCACTGCTTGGGTTAGAGGAGTCTTGGGATACAGATAACCGATATGTAGAGGATGGAGTTTTCAATACACGACAACTAGCTGATATTAGGAGATGGCAAAATTTTGTTTTTGACCCTGATAGCCCGATGTGTTCAATCAATATATTTAATAAAGAGCAGAGTCAGCAGAGACGCTCTATAGATAGTGATTTTATAAAGTTGAGTCATGAGAATTTTGGGAGTAGTATCTCTATTTTGGAGGGTCTATTGGAGGTTATATCTGGTGCTAAGCTGAAGTATGAAGTTGAGAATTTGTGTTGAGTTTAAAACTTAGATGTTACAATTTTATCTATTAATCATGTTTGCTTATAAAAGATAAGATATTAACATTTCAAGTTAATAATGATTATTTTTTGTTAAGCATCCATGAAAAAAACTACTTTGACTCTAAAAGGTCAACCTGTTCTAAAAATGGTTTAATATTCAGAGATTTTTCAGCAAATTTTTCAATAAGCACTTCTAATCCCCCATTTTCAGGTATCCAATCATCAAGATGAGAGAGTCCATAACTCTTTTCTGATTTTGTAAGACCTTGATATTTTGGGAGTTCGTTTTGGATGATTTCTACAGTATTTAGCACATTTGTTCCTTTTTTTGTGGGGTATTAATTTGAAT
>NZ_JAACKB010000146.1 GCF_010892395.1 Sulfurovum sp. bin170 | reverse complement strand
GTTCGGGTGTGAACACGCCGATTCCGAAAATGCAGATTGCATATAAGGAACCGATGGCTTCAGCCTCGCTAATTCATTGGCATTGGGCTAAAGCCATCGATTCCAATCTTTTTGAAATTAATTTTGGGTAGGTACTTAGTTTTATTCTGAGTGGATGATGTGCATTTAAAAGATATGCACAGCCAACCACACCGTCCCACGATTCATCTCTAAAACACGATGAGGGATTTTGGCAGGGATAAGAAGTGACTCACCTTTTTTTAGAGTTTTTTTCTCACCCTCAATCATCAAAATAGCTTCTCCTTCAAGCAAAACCACCCACTCATCCTCTTCTTGAACATACTCTACAGATTCAAAATTATCAGAGCTTACAATACGAATAATTTTGATATTCTTATGCTCTAAAAGGGTGGTAAATGTTTCACCTTTTTGGGGAACAGTGTAGTCAAAAAGATTCACTAATAACTCATCTGCATATTATCAACATCATCCCAACTCATACTCTTTTTTTGACTTCTATTTCTAAGAATATGGTCAATGTATCGTGCAAAAAGGTCAGTTTCTATATTTATCTTGCTACCGATTTGATAGTTACCGATAAGTGTCTCTCTAAGTGTATGGGGGATAATGGTGAGTCGAAAAGCATCATTATAAACATCATTAATGGTGAGGGATACACCATCTATGGTGATAGAGCCTTTGGGGATAATATGGGCGATATATTGTGGTTCAACCTTGATAATGAAGTCGGTGGCATTTTCTCTCTTGGTGATTTTGGTGACCACTCCCACACAATCAACATGCCCTTGGACAATGTGACCTTCAAATCTATCATTGAGTTGCATGGCAGGTTCGATGTGGACTTTTCCTGAGATTTTGGATTCGTCTATGATGGAACGGGTCTCGTCTGCCAGTTCTAGGTTAAATCCATCTGCATTGACTTGGATGACGGTGAGGCAGACACCGTTGATGGCGATGGAGTCACCCAGTTTGGCTTTGTGTTTTGACTGGATGGTCAATATATTGTTTTGATAGCTTTTGACGATGGCGATTTCTCGTATGAGTCCTGTGAACATGATACCTCAATGTGGTTTGATATAGTTGTGAGAATTATAGCAGAAAGAGTTTTAAATAAATTATGATGTGATTTATATATGTAAATGATAATTTACATTTAATAGTTTATATGTTAATATATATTTACAAAATGGAGATAAGCTATGGAACTACAACTAATATTTGAAGAACAAAACCGACTGTTAAAGAGAATATCTTTAGAGAAAAAGAGATATCTATATGAAAAGATAGATTGGAACTTGAAGTCCATTGGGATACTAGGACAAAGGGGTTTGGGTAAAACTACCATGATGCTACAGTATATCAAAGAGCATTATGCAGGTTCAGATAAAGCACTTTATATCTCTTTGGATAGTCCATATTTTCAATCCATCTCGCTACTTGATTTTGCAAAGGAGTATGAGGCTCATGGTGGAGAGGTTCTGTTTATTGATGAGGTTCACAAGTATAGTGATTGGTCTACACATATCAAGAAGATATATGATTTACTTGATTTGAGGGTTGTCTTTTCAGGCTCCTCTATTTTACAAATCTCCAAGCAAAATGCTGACTTGTCACGAAGAACAATTATATATTATCTTGAAAATTTGTCATTTAGAGAGTATCTCTATTTGAGAGATATATTTTTATTTGAAGCGTATAGTTTGGAAGAGATTTTAGATAACCATTATGAGATAAGTTCAACCATAAGTGAGAAGATAAAACCTCTGAAATTGTTTAAAGAGTATTTAGAGTTTGGGGTTTATCCTTTTATATTGGAAGATAAAGATAGTTATCATCAACGAATAATTCAGATTATTAATCTTATATTGGAGTCCGATTTACCACATATTAATAAAATAGAGATGCAACAGATACGAAAACTGAAAAAGTTGCTCTATCTGTTGGCTGTCAATGTGCCATTTGTTCCCAATATTACAGACTTGGCAAAGGCAACAGATATATCGCGTCCTAAACTTTATGAGTATTTAAATGATATGGAAAATGCTAAAATTATTAACAGTATTAGAAGCAAAGAGAAGGGGTATCGCCTTATGAGTAAACCTGAAAAATTGTTTATGCAAAATACAAATATATCGTATGCCCTTACTTCTAAAATAGATAATGGAAGTGCAAGAGAAGCTTTTTTTGTGAATCAGATTAAAAACTACTATGCCAGTCAAAACCTTTTTATTGATGAGGCTATTTATGCCTCTAAAAAAGGTGATTTCTTAGTCAATGACATGTATACCTTTGAAGTCGGTGGCAAAAATAAAAGCTTTAAACAGATAAAAGATATGGAGAACTCTTTTGTGGCATCAGATGATATTGAGATAGGTTTTGGCAATAAGATACCTTTGTGGTTGTTTGGGTTTTTGTATTGAGAGGGGTGATTTCTTGTATGAGTTCTCTAAACAGGATACCTAAATTTACTCTGCTATAATTTCAACAATTATAGAAAAGAGAGTTTAAATGAATTACGATGTAATAGTAATCGGTGGTGGACATGCAGGGATAGAGGCGAGTTTAGCCCCTGCACGGATGGGGGTGAAGACCCTTTTGGTAACGATATTGGCAGAGCAGATAGGGGCATCGTCATGTAATCCTGCTATTGGTGGTCTTGCCAAAGGTCACTTGGTTAAAGAGCTTGATGCGATGGGTGGTGAGATGGGTTTGGCTACTGATGCTACAGGGATTCAGTTTCGCATTTTGAACCAATCCAAAGGACCAGCCGTTCGAGGTAGTAGGGCTCAGATAGATATGGATAGGTATCGTATTTATATGCGTGATGTGGTGCTATGTACTAAGAACTTAGATTTGAAACAGGAGGAGGTCGAAGCTCTGATTATCGAAGATGGTAGAGTGCAAGGAGTTGAGACTCAACTGGGTAATCGATATATGGCTTCTAAGGTTATTATCACCGCAGGGACATTTCTCAATGGACTGATTCACATCGGAGAAAAACAGCAGATTGCAGGGCGACAGGGTGAGTTTGCATCTATTGAACTGGCAGAGAATATGCGTGGTTTAGGATTTGAGATAGGACGGCTAAAGACGGGGACTTGTGCAAGGATAGATGGTTCTAGCATTGATTTGTCTGTAATGGAGCCACAAGGGGGTAATGAGAAAGCTACTCCTTTTTCATTTAGAACCGATAAAAAAACATTTAACCCAACGCAACTACCTTGTCATGTGACTTATACCAATGAGACCACTCATAATATTATAGAGAGTAATTTCTATCGAGCACCTCTCTTTTCTGGTCAGATTGGAGGAACTGGTCCACGATATTGTCCAAGTATTGAGGATAAGATTAGCCGTTTTAGAGATAGACCACGCCATCAGATTTTTGTAGAGCCACAGACTATTGAGGCAAATGAGTTCTATATCAATGGGATGAGTACATCACTGCCTACAGATGTTCAGCTAGATATGATTCGCTCGGTCAAGGGGATGGAAAATGCAAAGATAGTCCGTTATGGTTATGCTATTGAGTATGATTTTATACAACCAACAGAGCTAAGACATACACTAGAGACCAAAAAGATAGAGGGATTATACTGTGCTGGTCAGATAAATGGAACTACAGGCTATGAAGAGGCGGCCGCACAGGGGATGATGGCAGGGATAAATGCTGTGCTGAATCTACAAGGTAAAAAGCCATTTATATTAGGGCGAGATGAGGCTTATATCGGTGTACTTATAGATGATTTGGTGACCAAGGGGACAAAAGAGCCTTATCGTATGTTTACGAGTCGTTCGGAGTATAGGTTACTGCTTCGTGAGGACAATGCTGATGTGCGACTCTATAAGTATGGTAGAGAGTTTGGGCTTTTGGATGATGAGTATCTCCAATATGTAGAGAGAAAAAAATATGATATAGATGAAGCAGTCTCTTATCTAAGAGAGAATTTTGTGACACCAAACAGGGAGTTTATAGCCTTTCTTGAGACTATAGGAGAAGATAAGATAAATGATAAAATATGTCTGCTCGACCTCTTGGGTCGTGCTACTATGACAAAAGAGAAACTAATAGCTTTTGTGCCTTCATTTGAGAGCTATAGTGATGAGGTGATAGAGCAGATATTGATAGAGGCTAAATATAGCCGATATATAGAGAAACAACAGGCACAAGTAAACAAGATGAAAGGTATGTTGCAAGTGAAGATTCCACGAGAGTTTGACTTCTCTAAAGTCTCTGGGCTCTCTAATGAGATAGTGGAGAAGTTGACCAATATTAATCCTCCGACACTCTTTAATGCTTCTGAGATTTCAGGGGTTACTCCTGCTTCTTTGGATATTTTGCATATCTATATTAAGATGGCTCAGAAGGCTAGGTAGAGCTTGTTAAATCTCATTGTGAACAAATCGACTTTTTTGAAAAATAAAGCTTTGACTATCATTGTTGGAGTTATTGTTATAGCTATCCTAATAGGATTTATTTATGATGCTCTAAAGCCTAAAGATACAACAGCAGAGATGGTTAAAATAGAGTCTCAAAAAACTCATAGCAATATGGAAGAGATAAAAATCCATTACCAAAAAGCATTAGCTTATATGGAAGAGGCTAAATACCATAAAGCCAAAGAGGAGTTTGAGAAGTTTATACCTATGGATATAAAAGATGCAGATATATTACATTCGTATGGTTATCTATACTATAAATTAGGTGAGTATGACAAAGCGATAGAGTTTTATAACAAATCTTTAAATATATTAATTGCTACAGTTGGAGAGAATCATCCTAATGTAGCTTCAAGCTATAACAATATCGGTTTGGCATGGGATAGTAAAGGAGCGTATGACAAAGCGATAGAGTTTTATAACAAAGATTTAAAGATAACACTCGCCACCTTAGGAGAGAACCACCCCTCAACAGCGACGAGTTATAACAATATCGGTTCGGCATGGGATTGTAAAGGAGAGTACAACAAAACGATAAAGCTTTATAACAGAGCTTTAAAGATACAACTTGCCACCTTGGGAGAGAACCACCCTTTCACAGCGGCGAGTTATAACAATATCGGTTCGGCATGGAACAGTAAAGGAGAGTATGACAAAGTGATAGAGTTTTATAACAGAGCATTAAAGATACAACTCTCCACCTTAGGAGAGAACCATCCCTCAACAGCGATAAGTTATAATGATATTGGTTTAGCATGCAATAATAAAGGAGAATATGCTAAAGCGATAGAGTTTTATAATAAATCTTTAAAGATACAAATTGCCACCTTAGGAGAGAACCACCCCTCAACGGCGACTAGTTACAATAATATTGCTATACTTCATTTTCAGATGGAAAAGTATCAAGATGCTTATGATTTTATGAAAAAGGCTGTGAAGATTAGAGAGATGAAGAGTTACCTTCAACCCATCCTGAGTTAATGGGAAGTAAAAGAGGTTTAGAGATGATAAAGGCAAAACTCTAATGGCTACTTACTCGTTACCATGGTCTCCGTGGTAATGATTATCGCAGAGTAGTTTAAATAGTCAACCTCTTAGAAATCTCAATATCTTTCAACAACAAAGCGTTAATAATACTACTCAAAGAAAAATCCACATCTCTGTTTTTGAGCTTTTTTAAGGTAGAGGGGGTAGTGTCACAAATATAAAGTATATAGTTTGCATGGGTTCTTCTCTATTTTTTAGAAATTTAGCATGAATTTACCTAGAATAAAGTCAAGATAATACCTAACTACCCATCATATTTTAAGAGATAGTTAGGTATTATCTCTTAAAATAGTTCAAATTAGGAAAAAATATGTTTATAGGAAGAGAAAAAGAGTTAAATATTTTAAGAGAACTCAAAGATAAAAAAGACTCATCTTTTGTAGCTGTCTATGGACGAAGGCGAATTGGAAAAACTGAGATGGTTCGCTATTTTTGTGACAATGAAGATGTTTTTTTTATTGAGTTTACAGGGAAGAGAAAAGTACCAAAGCAGAATCAAATTCGTACATTTCTTAGAAATATTGAGAAGAAGTTTCAAAACAGAGTAGATAGGGTTACTGATTGGTATGACGCGCTTGAGATACTTCAAGAGAATATCGAGAGCCTTGAACTCAAACAGAAAAAAGTTATTTTTATAGATGAACTCCCTTGGCTTGACTCTGCTAAATCTAACTTTTTAGAGGAGTTGGCATATTTTTGGAATACCTATTGTACACGACGAAAAGATATTATTTTGATAGTTTGTGGCTCGGCTGCTTCTTATATGATAAAAAAAGTGATACACAATATTGGTCCTCTACATGGACGGTTAACAGCCATTATTCCTATGGAGCAGTTTTCTTTGGCTTCAACCAAAGAGATGCTCATCTCACGAGGGTGTCACTACTCTGACAAAGCTGTTGTTGATACCTACATGGCATTTGGAGGGGTGGCAAAATATATTGACAATTTATCGTGTAAAAAAGTTTTATCTGAAAATATCAATGCTCTCTGTTTCCAGGATACAGGTCTGATGCGATATGAGTATGAAGAGCTTTTTGCTTCACTCTTTAACGATTCAAAAACACACTACTCCATTATGACCAAACTCTCTTCTAAGTGGAGTGGTTGGACACAAAAGGAGTTGGCTAAATCGGTGAAGATATCATCAGGGAGCATGAAAAAACCACTTGAAGAGCTATATACATCAGGATTTATCTCTAGGACTACCAAGTTTGGAAATGTCAAAAAAGAGGTTATCTATAGAGCTACGGATTGTTTTTCATATTTTCACAATAAATGGATTAAAGGAGCTTCCAAAAATAGTGATTGGAATCAAATATCAACTACTCAGAGTTATAAATCATGGTCAGGATTTGCATTTGAAAATATTTGTCACATGCACTCAGAGCAGATTAAAAAAGTGCTTGGGATTAATGGAGTTCCTACTCAAACACACTATTGGAACTATAGAGAAGAGGGAGAAACAGGTACACAGATAGACATGCTGATAGAGCATACCAATGGGAGTAAGAACATAGATATTATTGAGTGTAAATATTATAATGGTAAATTTGTAATTGATAAAAAGTATAAAGAGAATTTGCAACAAAAAATCAATATTTTCAATGAGCAGACAAAGCATAAATACAATATTCGATTAATCATGATAACCTCTAATGGTATTGAAAAAAATGAACATTATGGAGATGTTGTGAATATTGATTTGGGATTGAGTGATATGTTGGGGGTTGGGTTTTAAGTTTATCTGTTTAAAATGTCACTATTAAATAATGTTAAAAGAGATAGTATGCAAAATTTAGCAATATACAGAGATACAAAACGAAGAATATTCTTGTGGTAGTAGAAAAAAGATTAGAAGTATTTAAATGAGTGATAAAAGTCGTAAAGATAGAATTGAAGATGAAGTTATTGTAGATTGTTGTGATGAATATGAGATGGCAATGGGTTGGTTCTATTATCTGCATGATAATCTGAATTTTCCTTTTAAAGCCTCTATTTTAGGAAATGGTAAAATTAGTAGTCTTGAAGAGGGTGATATTGTAGAGGTTACAGAGCTTGTAAATAGTGACGAAGATGATGTGAGTATTTATGATTTTGTAGCTACTGTAGGGGTTGAAAAAGATGAACATATTTATGATATTCCTTTGGAGATGATTAAGGGGATTGATTGTGATGAGGGTACTTGTGAGGTTATTGAAGATTGGCGTTATTGGTGTGAAAAAGATAAACTTTATAGTAGTACAAATATCTAAAAAAGAGAGAATATGAAAGAAAACTTTACAGAGAGATATAAAAATATAGAAAACAGCAAAAAACTATTTTTTTTAGAACAACTACTACAAAAAAATAGTAATCTGCAAAAGCAGTTTTTTGAATTTACCAAGAAGAGAAGCGTTGATGAGATTGCAGGGGTGGATATTGAAGATATTCGTACTAGAATTTATAATGAATTGATGGAGATAGATGTAGAAGATATGTTTGATGAGAGTCGATTTCCTAGTGACCCTCGTTATACTGATTTGGATGGAAGTGTACTGATTGAAGAGGTAATCACTCCTTATTATAATGAAGTGATAGATTATATAAAAATAGGAAATAGCCTTGATG
>NZ_JAACKB010000145.1 GCF_010892395.1 Sulfurovum sp. bin170 | reverse complement strand
TCAAACTATCTATTTTAAGGGTCTAGCTGTACAAAATGGTAAAAAAATCGAACCAAAAATTTTGACAAACAGGGAGATAGCGGTAACTTTACATAACTCAAATAGACAAAAAATAGAGACAAAAAAATTTACAACTAATGAGTTTGGCACAATCAACGGCTCTTTTACTCTGCCAAAAACAGGACGACTAGGCTCAATGCGTATCTCTTCGGATATTGGTGGACATCAGATGATTCGTGTAGAGGAGTACAAGAGAGCAAAATTTGAGGTCTCTTTTGATAAGCTAGAGAGAGGCTATAGATTGGGAGACTCTGTAACTGTAAAAGGGTTGGCAAAAGCCTATGCAGGTAATGTGATAGATGGGGCAACAGTGAAGTATTCTGTCAAGAGAAAAACCTCATTTCCTTGGCGTGGGTGGGAATGGATGATACCGTATCCAGACTCTACAGAGAAACAAATAAGCATAGGGGAGGTGAAGACAGACAAGGATGGTAGGTTTGAGATTAACTTTGATGCTTTGGCAGATGAGTCTATATCTCCAGAGAGTCAACCTAGTTTTAGCTACACAATATCTGTGAATATTACAGACACAACAGGTGAGACACAATCTAGCAACAAAACCATTAATATTGGATTTGTTGCCGTCAATGCTGATATGATAATAGACGATAGACTTAATATGGACTCCAATAAATCTCTAGTGCTAAAAACTACAAATCTTGATGGTGAATTTGAGCCTCTCAAAGGTAAGATAGTCATAGAGAAGTTCAAAGAGTTAAAAAAGGTTTACAGAAATAGATACTGGAGCAAGGGAGATATAGATACACCTATATACAGCAAGAAGAAGTTTCAAAATCTTTTCAAAAACTACAGACCTATAGAGAGAGAGGAGAGGTCAAAAGAGGTTGTATCAACTTTGGAGTTTGATACTAAAAAATCAAAACTCTTAGCTCTTGGGAAACTTGAACAGGGTGAATACCTGCTAACACTTTATACAGGAGATAGGTATGGAACAGAGGTCAAAAAGAGCAAAAAGATAACCATCTATGAGCTGAACGCCACAAAACCTCCCTATCAGACGCACCTATGGGATAGCACAGACCAAGAGATATATGAGATTGACTCAACAGCGACTATACATATCAAAAGTTCATCTCCCAATAGTTATGTTTTTCTCACCATTGAGAGAGATAGAAAGATAGTTGAAACGAAATGGATAGAGATAGGTGATTTGACTAAAGAGTTGATAAAAATAGGAAAAAAAGATAGAGGTAATATCTTCTACTATCTCAATATGGTAAAAAATGGTCGTGAATATAGTAGTTCGGGAACGATTAGAGTGCCTTGGAAAAAAAAGCTAAAAGTTGAATATAGGAGTTTTAGAGATAAATTAAAACCAAACCAAGAGGAGCAGTGGAGCATAAAAATCAGTGGTGAGGGCAAAGAGAAGATAGTAGCAGAGATGGTCGCAACGATGTATGATGCCTCACTTGATAATTTTGTAAATCATAATTTTCGTATGCCAAATCTCTTTCCAGATAGGCGTAGCAACTATCAAAACAGATGGGGAGCAAAAGATTTCTCTTTGGTAAATGGCGTGGTGGAGTGGGGATATGATAGATATAAAACTAAAAAGATAAAAAGAGTTTTTCCTACTCTAAATATGTTTGGATTGAACTTGTATAATAACCATAGGGGTTATGATGCTCATATTCAACCTGTTGCTATGGCAAGAGCTTTAGCAGCTCCTGCTCCAATGGCGGAAGCAGAACCAACTGTAGTTTATGAGTCTGCACAAGCAGATGTTTTTACAGAATCAGAGGATGGGCTTGGTGGTGATATGGTTGCATTTGATAGTCCAACACCAATATCAACACCTGTTTCAATCAGAAAAAATCTTAAAGAGACAATGTTTTTCAAACCAAATCTCAAAACTGACAAAGATGGAAATATTATTATAAATTTTAAGACCAATGAGGCTCTTACTCGTTGGAAGTTTTTAGGATTTATTCATACAAAAGATTTGGAACTAGCAGTTACCCAAAAAGAGATAGTTACTCAAAAAGAGCTGATGGTTGTCACAAATCTACCTAGATTTTTTCGAGAGGGAGATACTATAACGCTCTCTGCAAAAGTTGTTAATATGAGTTCAAAAGATTTGAATGGAACCTGTCAACTACATTTAGTAGACCCAATAACTCAGCAGAATATATATGGAGACCATAACTTTAGTAAGATAATTTCCCTGAAAAAAGGAGCTTCGACAGATGTGAGTTTTAAAATAAAAATCCCACAAGTTGACTCTGTCTCTACGATACAACACACTATAATTGCAAAAACTAAATATTACTCCGATGCTGAACAGATTATCAAACCTATTTTATCAAACAGAGAGTTTATTACAGAGAGTAAATCACTATCTATTAAGGGTGGAGAGACAAAATCATTTAGCTTAAAATCTCTGCAAAATAACAACTCGAACACTCTTAAAAATCACAAACTAACTTTGGAGTTTACATCTAATCCTATCTGGTATGCTATCAAATCTCTACCCTATCTGATGGAGTATCCACATGAGTGTAGTGAACAGCTATTTAACCGATATTTTGCAAATACTCTAGCTTCCAAGATAGCTAATAGTACACCAAAAATCAAAAAAATATTTGAGAGTTGGAAGGGTAAAGGAGAACTCAAATCTGCTCTGGCTACAAATCAAGAGTTAAAGTCTATTCTGCTCGAAGAGACCCCTTGGGTGCTAGAGTCACAGAGTGAAGAGGAGCAACAAAAAAATATAGGGCTGTTATTTGATTTGCATAGATTGGCAAAAGAGAGAGATGATATTTTGTCAAAACTCTCTGAACGACAAAATAGTGATGGTGGATGGGCATGGTTTAGTGGTGGTAAATCTAACTGGTATATTAGCCAATATCTAGTAGAGGGGTTTGGAAAGCTAGAAGAGCTAGGAATTAGAAATAGCAGTAGCAGACTTCTCAAAAAGACAGTAGATTTTATGGATAGTGAGATGTTAGAGCAGTACAGAGTGTTAGAGAGAGCTGTGGAGAGAGGTCATGCAAAATTTGAAGATGAGCATCTAAGCTCTATCTTGATTCACTATCTTTATGCTAGAAGTTTTTATCAGCCCAAAATAGAAGGTAAAATCCAAAAAGCTTATAGCTACTACTTAGAACAAGCCAAAAAATATTGGATAGAGAAAGGTCTATATGAACAAGGGATGATAGCTCTAACTCTAAATAGAAAAGGGGAGAAAACAGTTGCAAAAGCTATAGTCAAATCACTAAAAGAGAGAGCTTTGGTAGACGATGATAGAGGAATGTACTTCAAATATAATCGTGGTTTCTACTGGAATCAGATGCCAATTGAGACTCATGCCCTCATGATAGATGTTTTTAATACCATTGAAAAAGATGAAAAATCTGTAGAGTTACTCAAAATTTGGCTACTAAAAAACAAGCAGACAACCCACTGGAAAACAACAAAAGCAACAGCCTCTGCTATCTATGCTCTACTACAGGGTGATAAATCTCTTGGCAATGAGCAACTTGTTGATGTAAGTTTTGATACTAAGATAGAGTATCAGCCTATATTAGAAAAAGCTAAGGCATCAGCCGAAAAAGGAACAGGCTACTTCAAAGCAAGTTTTGATAAATTTGACAAAGATATGGCAACAGTCAAAGTAAAAAATCCAAACTCAAATATCGCGTGGGGTGGTCTATATTGGCAATATTTTGAGGACTTGGACAAGATAAAAATATTCAAAGAGACTCCTCTAACTATAGATAAAAAACTCTTTTTAGTAAAACAGGGTCAAGCAGGAGAAGAACTTACCGCCATAGATAGAGTATCTCTAAAAGTAGGAGACAAAGTCAAAGTAAGAATAGAGATTAGAGCAGATAGAGATATGGAGTATATCATGTTAAAAGATAGCAGAGCCTCTGCCTTTGAGCCTATCAATGTCCTAAGCCGATACAAGTGGCAAGATGGCTTGGGATATTATGAGAGTACAAAAGACAACGCTACCTACTTCTTTATGGATTATCTAAAAAGGGGAACTTATGTTTTTGAGTACCCTCTCTTTGTTACCCATAGAGGTAGTTTTTCAAACGGTATCGCAACCATAGAGAGCATGTATGCTCCAGAGTTCAAAAGTCACAGTAAAGGAGAACGAATCGATGTTAAATAATATTTTAATGATTATGGTAACAGTAGCATTTTTATGGGTAGGGAATATCCTCTATTGGTCTTTTCAAGAGGATAACTGTATCACAAAGTGTGGGGAGTGGAATAGAGATAGTCAAACCTGTAGCCCCTATGAGTGTAGAGTTAGTAAGTGGTGATAGGATTTAAAAGACTATTGTCTTATTCCCATGCACAAAAACTCTATCATTAAGCACTAAATTCAAAGCACGAGAGAGAACTATTTTCTCCACATCTCGCCCTGCTCTTTGCATATCTCTCCACTCAAGACGGTGAGTAACAGGGATAATATCTTGAGCAATAATTGGACCCTCATCCAAATCATCGGTCACAAAGTGAGCTGTTGCACCAATAATTTTTACACCTCTTTGATGAGCCTGTTTATACGGATTAGCCCCAATAAATGCAGGTAGAAATGAGTGATGGATATTTACTATCTGTTTTGGATATTTTGCTACAAAATTTGAGGTCAAGATACGCATATATTTTGCTAGAACTATAATATCAAACTCCTGTTCATCTATTAACTCCATCATAAACTCTTCATGCTCCTCACGACTCATTCCCTCTGCTGATACACTAAAAAATGGAATATCAAATCGTCGCACAAGAGGCTCTAGCGTATCATGATTGGCAATCACAGCCTCTATATCAGCATCCAACTCACCCGCCTCATGACGAATCAATATATCACCTAGAGCATGAGACTCTTTAGTTGCCAATATAACTATCTTTTTTCTTTTTGGTTCTATCACTTGAAGATTGGCTGAAATGGGAATAACTGCTTTTATCGCTCCCTCTAGCTCATCTATATCAAAATCTCCAGATACAACCGTACGCATAAAAAATTTGCCCTGCTCTTTATCAACAAACTCTCGATTGTTGTCGATGTTCAAATCTCTATCATAAAAAACTTTTGAGATTTTATAAACCAAACCTTTGGCATCTTTGCAATCTATTAGTACTCTTACCCGCTGTTCCATATTTTTCCTATCATTAGACTTCTTGCAAAACTAGGAACCGATGGCTTTAGCCCAATGCCAATGAATTAGCGAGGCTGAAGCCATCGGTTCCTTATATGCAATCTGCATTTTCGGAATCGGCGTGTTCACACCCGAAC
>NZ_JAACKB010000144.1 GCF_010892395.1 Sulfurovum sp. bin170 | reverse complement strand
CAGTATATAAAATAGAGTACCACTTTGTATTCGTAACAAAATATAGATATCAAGTATTGCAAGGAGATGTAGGATATAAAGTAAGAGATTTAATAAGACAAACATGTGATATGCTTGAAATAGAGATAAAAGGAGGAGCAGTGAGTAAAGAACATGTACATATGTTTCTGTCAGCTTCACCAAATTTAGCCCCCAGTGAGATAATGAGAAGGGTGAAAGGGCGAAGTGCAAGAAAACTGTTTGAGATATTTCCAGAGCTAAAGAAAAGATATTGGGGAGGTCATTTTTGGGCAAGGGGATATTTTTGTGTGACATCTGGAGAGGTTACAGCAGAGATGATACAAAATTATATAGAACATCATTTTGAACCTCGGGATAATGATAAATTTAGGGTGGCGAATTAACACGGGTCTAAAACCCGTATCCGTTTTTTCAAAACGTTATACGAACCCCCCATCTTGAGGATGGTGGTCGTTGAGTCTCGTATTTACAAGTTAAACATGTTCTTCTCATCTTAAATCTTAACCTCACCAATATTCAAACTACCACTATGAACTTCTCTACCTCGAACAAATATCTTGCCATAGGTAGAAGAGCCAGAGATGGTTACATCTCCACGAGAGTCTGTAAACCCTGTTTTCATTCCTCCACCATTGAAAGAGACTTGAACTTTTGTATTTTTTGCGACTGAACCATCTTGATAGACTATTCTAAATTGTGCCATTGTTAACTCCTTATATTTATCTGTTTATTATCTAGCTAAAACCCTCAAAACTAAAGCCTCCTAACAGCCCTAATAATCTTATTCGCCCACTGCTTAAAAGCATCTTGCTCTACACTTCCCATCCCCTCTTTGTATCTACCCATAGACATTAACTTCTCTACTTTTTGAACCAATATTTTTGCTTGTCTCTTATCTCCATCATCACCATAAGCAATAGCTCTCCATAGATAGAATGAGACATCATACCAGTCACCAGAGAGTGAAAGCGTATCAGAGAGTTCGATACCTCTTTTGGCATATCTCTCTATTTTGTTAATAGACCATTGTTCTAAATTTTTCTCAACACTCTCATGATAGGTTGTTCTCAAAAACATTTTGATAGCTCTCACCTGTTTTTGATTCAGCTCACCTGTATCTAAAGCTCTCTCCAAATTGGTAATGGTACAACCTCTATCACCTCTATCTTTGCACTCAATCCCTTTTTTTGCATACTCCATTCCCTCACCCGCAAAGGTAAAAGATAGAGTCAAAAAAAGAGCAAATATCACTTTTTGTATCATCTACTGCTCCTCTATTTAAGTTATAATCATATTATAAAGTATAGTTGCTCTTTTTAAGAAATGAAAAATTGTAAAGGGATGGTAAATGTGGGAAATCTGATGTAAAAATGTTGGAATTGAGATAAGTAGAATTCGGTATAAAGCCCATAATATATTTATTAGAAGGCTTTTCTATAGCTATTTTTTTGATGTAAACTTAAAGTAAACATAAATTTAGAAGGAGTAGAGTAATAGAGAGGATATTAACGGGCTTTGAGTGTTTGGGATTTCCTAAAGATAAGCACATTAAAATTTATGATATAATTGACCCAAAAAGGAATTGAAATGTGTATGATGATAAAAGATAAATATATAGACCCATTCACAGACTTTGGATTTAAACATATATTTGGAACAGAGGAGAATAAACGATTTTTGATAAGCTTTTTGAATGATTTACTAGAGCTTGAAGATAAAATTGTGGATATTACCTATAGAAATTTGGAGAAGTTAGGGTTAAACATTATAGATAGAAAAGCGATATTTGATGTCTATTGTACTGATGAGAAGAGCAATAATTTTATTGTAGAGCTTCAGAGATCACCACAGAGATACTTCAAAGATAGAAGTGTTTACTACACCTCATTTCCAATTCAAGAGCAATCAAAAAAAGGGGATTGGGACTATCGGTTGACCCCAATATATTTTATTGGGATACTTGAATTTGCATTTGATGATATGCGACTTAAAAAGAGCAAAGATGATAATAGATATATAACCAAAGTTCAGCTCTTTGATTGTGATAAGAGGGAGGTTTTTTATGATAAACTCACCTACTACTATATAGAGATGCCAAAGTTTAGAAAAAAAGAGGAGGAGTTGGCAAACCATTTGGACTATTGGCTCTATTATCTAAATAATCTCTCAACGACCACAAAAATTCCAGAAATATTAAAAAAAGATGAATTGTTAGAAGATGCTTTTGGAGTTGCAGAGTTTTTAGCCCTTGATAAAGATGAACAGTTTACTTATCAACAAGACCTAAAAGCTAGATGGGACAATAAGGCTTGTTTGGATTTTGCTAAAGAGATGGCACTAGAAGAGGGTGAAGAGATAGGCAAAAAGAAAGGTGAAGAGATAGGTCAAAGAGAAGCTAAGATGAAGATTGCTAGAGAGCTGTTGGATGTTTTGGATATTGAAACTATATCTTTAAAAACAGGATTGAGCATAAAAGAGATAGAAGATATGAAAATCTAATAAGTTCATATCTAACTAGAGGTTGTATTAGTATCACAACCCATAAACCACCTCTTCACTCCCCAAAATCAGACTCTCACCCTCTCTAAGCTCCATTGGCTGATATGGCTCTAGTTTATCCCCCTCAATATAGGTTCCATTGGTAGAATCCATATCTTTAACATAAATAGTATCATTAGCAAAGAGTATTTTAACATGCTTGGAAGATATAAAGTTATTCTCTATGACAATATCATTATCTCCTGCTCGTCCCAATGAGACATCTTGACCCTCAACCAATTTTATTATTGGAAGCTGTGAGTTTGTAGCTCTTAGTTCAATCGTTTCTCTTTCACCTATAGTTTCATATTGATGAAAATCTGATTCATCTTTTAAATCAGACTCAAAAGTATCATAATCATCAAACTCCTCTTTAAAATACCAATAAATTCCAAAAATAATCGCCACTACAACTAAAAAGATAATAATAACTTTCCAATCACCATCCATCCCAAAACTAACTAATCCTGCGATACTCATAAAAATACCAACTATCCACATTGGAATAGGAATAATAGGTGTAGTTATAGAGAATACATCTTCTTCTTCAAGATAAAATGTCCATACTGCTATGGTAAAACCACCAATAAGTAGAACTAAATTATCTTCTATTTCATACTCAAGTCCTTGTGAAATTGTAATAATTAATATCAAAGGCATAAGACTTATAATAGTTGCAATTGTATCTCCAAACAGTGGTATAGATGATGCTACTCTTGCTATATCTTTCAACATATCTATTTCTCTTTATACTTAGAATACTTTTTACTTATCTCATTCATCTTTGATTTCAAAGAACCCAAATTAGTACAACCTCTAATTTTGGAAAATTTTGCCCCATCATTGGTAAAGGTTTTAGAGT
>NZ_JAACKB010000143.1 GCF_010892395.1 Sulfurovum sp. bin170 | reverse complement strand
TATATATTTAATTATCATAGTCTACTGTTTTTTTATCTATATCTGTTAACTCTTCTATCATATATCTTGGTCTTGATTTGACCTCTTTATAAATTTTCCCTATATATTCACCTATAATACCTAAAGAGAGCAGTTGAATACCTCCTAAAAAATATATAGGTATTGTTGTAGAACTCCAACCAGGTATTGTTTGAGCAGTAAATAGTTTTAGATATAGAACCCAAATAATCATAATTATAGATAACAAAAATATAATGGTGCCTAATATTGTTATTAGTCTCAGTGGAAAAACAGTAAATGAGGTTATCCCATCCCAAGCAAAAGATAACATTTTTCTTAATGGATATTTGGTCTCTCCTGCTAATCTAGCTTTTCTTTCATAATACACAATATCACTTCTGTATCCAATAAGAGGAAAGATAGCTCTAAGATAGAGATTAATCTCTCTAAATTTATCTAATTCCAGTAAAATACTATTAGATATTAATCTGAAATCTGCATGATTTTTAATTATGTTAATACCTATTAGATTTTGTAAATCATAAAAAAATTCTGCACTTTTCCTTTTAAAAAAAGAGTCCGTATTTCTACTTTTTCTAACACCATATACAATTTCATTACCCAATTTATAAGATTTAATCATATCAGGTATAACTTCTATATCATCTTGCAGATCACTATCAATAGTTATGAATATATCTGCTTTATTTATATTAGACATCAATCCTGCCAATAAAGCATTTTGGTGTCCAAAATTATTTGATAACTTTATACCCTTTATCAACTTATCTGTTTTAGAAAATTGTTTTATTATCTCCCATGTGTCATCTCGTGAGCCATCATCAACAAAGCAGAGAAAACTATCTTCTGAAATCAAGTTATTATTTATCATTTCAACCATTAAATTAGATAATTTATCAATAGAGTATTTGATTATACTACTCTCATTAAAACATGGCAGTATTACTATCAGTTTTGACAATACCGTAACCTTTTAGATAATTTCATTATACATCTTCTCCCCATCCTCAATCCCCCCATTATACAAAATTTTATGATTCTCAACAATTATCATCTTACTACAGAGCTTTTTAACCAATTCAAAATCATGACTCACAAAGATAATAGTTTTCCTCATCTTCTTAAACTCATATATCTTATCTTCACTTCTCTTTTGAAAACTTCTATCACCCACAGAGAGTACTTCATCAATCAATAGTATATCAGGATTGGTATGAACAGCAATAGAGAATCCAAGTCGAGACAACATCCCAGAAGAGTATATTCTAATAGGTTGTTCAATAAACTCTTTTAGCTCTGAAAACTCTATAATACTATCTATATTTGATAACATCTCCTTCCTGCTCATCCCTAGTAAAATACCATTCAAAACAATATTCTCTCTTCCCGAGAGATCAGGATGAAACCCTGCACCAAGCTCCAACAGAGGTGCAATCTTGCCATTAACCTCTATCTTTCCCTCTGTAGGGAAAAGCACACCTGCCATAAGACCTAGCATAGTACTCTTTCCTGCTCCATTCCTCCCAACTATACCAACAACATCTCCATCTTTTATCTCAAAACTAACACGCTCTAGTGCCATAAATTGATTCTCTCTATACTCTTTAACTATCTTTATAGGATTAAACAGTAACTCTTTTATACCACTAGTATTGAGCAACTTATATTTTTTGGTTACATTGATAAACTCTACTCTATTCATTAGACCAACTCTGCAAATTTATATTTTAGCTTACCGTATATTTTTGATGCAAAAAAATATAAAACTATGGAGTATAGAGTCGCTAACAGTAAAAAGGTCAAATCAAATGAACCATCCAAAAAGAGCCTTCTCCAACTTATTATCAGTGGAGCAAAGAGATTTATATAGACAATATATCTATACTCATCAGGTATCATAGACAAAGGATATAAAACAGGAGTAAGATAAAACATAAATGTCATAAAGATACCCATTATCCTCTCTATATCTCTAAAAAAAAGATTTAGCGTTGCCACTATCAAGCTAATAGAGTATATTGTAACAATAGTTATAGCCAGGAGCAGAGGAATCCCCACAATCCAAATGGCATGAAGTGACAGTCCATAATAGAGGATAAATCCAATCAAAATAGGAATAGATGCCAAAAAATTAAATCCCTCACTTGTAACCAAAGAGAGAACCAAAAAATTTCTTGGAAAATTTACCTTTTTGATAAGAGATGCATTCTCATGGTAGAGCGTAGTCCCTGCTATAACACTATTGAGTATCCACTGCCACACAAATAGTGCAGAGATAAGAAACAGTGCATAGTTCTCTACATCAACCTTTGATACTACTTTGAATAGATAGTAAAATACCAAAGAGAGCAGAAGCGGATTTGCTAAAGACCAAAAATAACCCAAATAGCTGTTTTTATATCTAACCTTAATATCTTTCTTGACCAACTCAAAAAAAAGGTCTTTATAGTGTCCACTCCACGCCATTATGGAACCTGTAGATAAAGATGTATAGGGATAAGCAGAACAATCAAAATTAGTAACCTAGAGTAGAGCTTTTGAGCTTTTTTATAATTAGTACTATTTTTTGTCACCACTAGTGATGATGCTACCACTATCCAAAATATAATCTGAATAGATTGTGTATAGAAAATCTCTTGAACAAAACCATATATGGATATAGCTATTAGCGATGAAATTAGTGATAGTTGAACTATAAAGTTCTCTTTTCTGGGACTGTTTTTTACTATATCTCTAAATAGATAAAATAGTGATAGAAAGATAATAGATAGAAGAGTAAATAGACCAATTATTCCTTTACCCACTAAGTCTTGAAAATACATACTGTGTGAAGTTCCAAATCTACCTAAGGGGACAGTATAGTCATTTGAAATATATTTTTCACTTTTTTTACTATAAAAATAGGT
>NZ_JAACKB010000142.1 GCF_010892395.1 Sulfurovum sp. bin170 | reverse complement strand
TGAAACTACTGTTTTTTGATTAAGATTTCTAGAATTTCTAGCCAATCGTTCAGCTTCACGCACACTCAGCTTTTGACCAATGATAGTATCAACAAATAGTTTCTGTTCTTTCTCTTCAAAACCTACTAAAATTTTAGCATGTCCTTGAGATATGTCATTCTGAATTAACTTTTTTTGAACATAATCAGAAAGTACCAAAAGTCTTAAAGTATTAGTAATTTGAGAACGACTTTTATGCAAAACCAGAGACAACTCATCATGAGTAATCTCATAAACTTTTATCAACTCATCATAGGAGTGAGCCAACTCAATAGAGTTAAGATTCTCTCTCTGAATATTCTCTATCAGTGCCAACTCTCTAAGTTTAGCATCATCAATATCTACATCAGCGATAATCACTTTGATTGTATCCAACTCCGCCAATTCATGAGCGCGAAGTCGTCGTTCACCTGCCACCAACAGATACTCGTCATCACCTTTGTCAACTACTACAATAGGCTGAAGCAAACCATGTTGCTTGATTGATTCAGAAAGTTCCAAAAGGGCATCTTCATCAAAATACTTTCTTGGTTGATAAGGGTTTGGGGCAATATCTTCTACATCAATCTCTCTTACATGCCCAAATGAATAAGCACAAATTCCTCCAGTTTCATTTTCATACGCCTGACCAACTTCGTCCAATATTGCACTCAACCCTTTACCTAATGCCATAGATTATCCTTTTAGAATACTTTTTGCTAAATCGGTATATGCCATTGCACCTTTGGATTTTTTGGCATACTCAATCACAGGTTGACCAAAACTTGGAGATTCTGCTACTTTGATATTTCTTGGAACAATAATAAATTTATTTTCTCTATCAGTAAATAGTTTATCTTTAAAATGATGGGAGAGATCTTCAAGCACCTGCTTTGACAAGTTATTCTGTCCTGAATACATAGTTGGCAAGAAACCTTTGATTGTTAACTTTGGATTGATAGACCTCTTCAGAAGATTAATCGTATTGAGTAGTTGTGCTAAACCCTCCAATGCAAAAAATTCACACTGAATTGGAATAATTACTGAATCAGCAGCACAAAGTGCATTGATAGTTATTGGACCTAACGCAGGAGGTGAATCAATTAAAATATAATTATAATTCTTCCTAATCGGCTTAAGTGCTTTTTTTAAGAGTAGTTCACGATTTTTCTTTCCTGAATCATAAAACTCTTTTTCTACACCAACCAATCCTATATTGGCAGGAAGCATATCAAGATTTTTTATTTTTGATTTCAAAATAACTTCTGATGCTTTCCTTATGCCTATCATTACATGATATACATTATACTCATAATCATTACGATTAAAGCCCAAGCTAGTTGTTGCATTTGTCTGTGGGTCAGCATCAACAAGCAGTACCTTTTTGCCTTTTTTTGCCAAGGATGCTGCAAGGTTGACAGCTGTCGTTGTCTTCCCCACCCCACCCTTTTGATTGGCTATTGCTATAATCTCATTCATCTTAAACTGTATACTCTCTTATTATTTATAATTAATGAACCATCTTGCGATAAAACGGCGTTTTCAAGGCTTTTATACTCCCCTTGAATATGTGCAGAAACTCTCTTTGTTATTTCGAATTCTAACGCATACTTACTAAATATTTGCTTCCAAGATGGATAATTCTCTAGCTCCTTCAGATAGCTCTCTAGCAAAAAATCAGCCTCAATGTTGAGATTTAGTGCTTCAAAGCCATTTGAGTTTTTTTTCAAATTTATCCCCATTCCACAGAGCAAAACAGTATCTAATTTTTTTGTAATGGTTCCACCAATTTTATGCTTAAAATAATATAAATCATTAGGCCATTTTAGCCAAATATTCGATGAAAATTTCTCCAAAACCTCTTTCATAATATAAGAAAAATAGATTGAAACAGAATTTAACGGTAAATCTTTAGGTAAATCATCCAAATTCACTGCAAAAGAGAAAAAAAGATTGCCCTCTCCCCCCTCCCAAGAGTTCTCTCTGCTACCTACTCCTGCTGTCTGTCTTTTTGCCATCAGAGCAATTGGGGCTGATAGTTTTTTGGATTTTATCTGCTCTATAAGATAAGTCTGTGTAGAGTCTAATTCATCAAAATAGACTATGTCCAACTTTTAATCCTCTCCCCACACAGTATGATTTTGCATCCATCGCCTTTTTCGATGGTGGTTGAAGTTTTCCAATTCGTATACTTCCCACTCCACAACTTACAGATATAGTTTGTTCATCAATAGCCAAAATCTCCCCTGCCCTATTTCCACCGCTACTCTCTAACAATTCAACATCAAATATCTTCGTCCCATTCTCCACAAAAATTCCTGGCCAACCCTCAAAAGCTCTATATTTATCATAAAGTTTCAAGGCATTATCAAAAGAGACTTTGCCATCCAATTTTTTTATCTTTTTACAATGTGTAGCCTCTGCTCTGATTTGAGTTATAGGTTCTATAGTCTCAAACTTATGGATAATCTCTGTAGTCAAAGCACAAGCATCACTGCTCAAACGATTCATCAATTCAGACAAAATCATCGTATCAGGAATCTTAAAATAACGATACCCTAATATTGGTCCCGAATCAAGCCCCTCCTCCATCAGCATAGCAGTTACCCCTGTAAACCTATCAGCATTAAGAAGTGACTGCTGAACTGGACTTGCTCCACGATATTGAGGCAGAAGTGAAGCGTGAAGATTGATACAAGGTGCAATATCTAGTAGATTTTTGGGCAAAAGCTGACCAAAAGCCGCCACCACTATATAGTCAGGCTCTGCATCCACAATAGCCTCATAAATTCCCTCATCAGAGAGTTTTTCAGGTTGTAAAATTTCCAAATCATAATCTAGTGCCAAAACTTTAACAGCAGGAGGCTTCAATCCACCTCTTCGTCCTGCCTTTCTATCAGGTTGAGTAATAACCAATGGTATCTCAATCTGCTCATCATCTATAAGTGTTTGCAAAATCTCCTTTGCATAGTGGGGTGTCCCCATATAAACAACTCGTTTCAATAACTCCTCCTATAGCAAAACTTACTTGGAATCGGAGGCTTTAGCCCCGAAAAAAAGACGAAACTAAAGTTTTCGCTTCCTAGTTTTCCAAGATATTTAATTTTTAGCGAATTATAGCAGAAACTATAGAACAGAGATAATATCTCCAACAACCAAGCTCTCTGCCCTACTCTCACTCATAGCTATCTCAACCAACTGTTGCCCCACAAGAACCGTAGCCAGATAACCACTCTCAGACTTAACAAGCTCCAAAAGCTCACCCTCTAAAGAGGCTATATCTTTAATCATAATCTCTTTTGGAGTACCATCATCAATAATCTTCCCATGATTCAAAACCACCACACGAGAAGCCAAACGATAAATTTCAGATGGGTCATGACTAACCATAACAGTAGTAGTTCCAAACTCCATATGCAAAGCCAATATCTCATCTTGAAGCTTAGTACGCATAGCAGGGTCAAGAGCAGAGAGAGGCTCATCCATCAGCAACAGTTTAGGACGATTCATCATAGCACGACAAAGCGAAACCCTCTGCTTCTGCCCACCACTCAAAACAGCAGGGTATCTACCTTTGAGCTTCGTTAACTCTGTAACTTCAAGCAGATGATTAGCAAGTTCTCTATCTCTATTGACAAACAGAAGATTACCCAAAACCGTCATATTATCAAAAAGTGCATAGTCCTGAAATACAAAACCTATCTCTCTCTTTTGAGGG
>NZ_JAACKB010000141.1 GCF_010892395.1 Sulfurovum sp. bin170 | reverse complement strand
GAGATAATATATCTCCTGTTTAGGTGAGAAGAGCAGTAGAAAAAGAAGTAGTAGAAAAAAACCACCGATGCTCTTTTTTACCATCTGCATGTTAGCTCCATTCCATATCTCTCTTTAGCAGTTTCAAAAACTTTGAGTTTTGAAATCTGAAAAGGTCGATTCATGATTTTTTTTATAATCATATTTAACTCTTTTATATTCAATTCAGTGTAGCTTACTGTGACTTTTTCACTGGTTTTTTTAAATGATTTCACTTTCTCTTTAGCCACAATGGTTTTTAGAAGTTTTGCATCTTTTGCTGTCTGCTTAGCTCTCCATAGTTTTTTTAGTTCCGATACTCTACTTATCTCAGAGATGCTACTTTCTATATCTGCTTTTCTATCTTCTACAAAACTATTAGCAGAGATTTTATAAGAAAAAGCAGATAGAGCAAAAATAGTTGCAACCGATATAATAAGTTCATTTCGAAACCTTTTTAGTATCATCAGATTCATATAACTCTCTCCATCTTAATCTGTTTACTGCCCTCTTTTTTAGTTTTAAATTTTTTAGAACGAGCCTGTGTCTCAATCTGCTTCATAGTAGCAGTGCTATCGGTCTCAATTGTAGCTGATATTTTGTTATCATCTATTGTAAGCTCTTTTAGTATGCTCTTTGCAGATAATAGTTTAGAAATCTGCTCTGCACTATCTCTTTTTAATCTCTCTCTTCTATCTATTGGTTCATACTCCCCCAAAATACTTTTACGAACAAGGCTAGAACTCAATCTAGGGTTTTTATCCAAAAGTGCTTCCTCTTTCTCTATGGCACTTTGTATTGAGCTTTTGATACGACCCCCCTCAACAATAAATGCAACTCCGAGTAGAAGTAGTAATGAGGAGATAATAATGGTCTCTTTTAGAGGTACAAAAGAGTCATAAGAGCTACTTAGTGCTATACCACTTTTAAAAGAGACATTCTCTAGGTTTAGAGTATCATATCTATAGTCAGAACTCATCAATCTTTTAGGCAGTAGTGCTACTGTTCCATCTAGTGACTGCATCGAGAGAGTAGAACCCAAATCAATAGCATTTTCCATATATGAAGATAACTCTTGAGCAAAAAATATCTTAGAAATCTGATGTATCTTCACTCCTTTTGTCTCCAAAAATGAGGTTATCTCTTCAACACTATATGCAAAAAAACACCAATGCTCTTCGCACTTATAGACATGAAATTGATACTCTTGGCTATCATCAAGATAGTCATCAAATAGAGAGGGTGCTATCTGCTTTGCCTGATAGGCAAATCTGACCCCTAACTCCTCTCTTAAAAAAGTATAAAATTGTGGCGTAAGTATTATATCTACACTATCAGTAGTGGTAATACTCTCCATATCTCTATGGACTAACACTCTTCTGTTAGAGCTCCCCATTAAATTCAAAATTTGTACTCCTCTCTTTTGAATAATCAAAACTAAAACTATAGTAACTATTACGATAATAATATCGTTCTTCACAATGCATAGCATTTAGAGCTTTTTGGGAAAATAGCTTTTTATTTATAACTTCACCACTAGCATTCTGGGCTAGATACTCTACAAGCGTCATCTTCTTCTCATCCATCTCTTTATCTACTAGCCACACATCTTGCACACTCTCTAAAGGGATATCAAATGCTACAGATATTAGTTCAGCTGTTATATAAGCACCATCTATAGTTGCATCTTTAGCTACATCAACAAAGACAAAATATCTCTCCCATGGAATCTTAAATACTTTATCATCATCATATCTTAGACGATAGTTTAATATAACTCTATCAAATTGTTTTTTTGATACGATACCTTTTTTCTCTTTTAGTCTCTTTTCATACTCACTATCTTCTCTATCAGTTCCAGCAATCTCTGCAAAGATAAGCTCCTCTAATCGGTTTGGCTCTGCTATCTCATATTTTTCTATTATCTCTGATAGTACATCTCTTGCCAAATCCAATCTAGATGGATGCTTCTTCGTAAACGACTCATCTAACCATTTTATAGGAACACCTACCATAAGCGGTTTGCATTGTAAATTGATATTGAAACCACTTTTAGGTTCTGATAGCATTAGTGGCATATTGTATATCATATCTAATTTTTTACTATCAGCCTTATCTTTTGGAAAAAATCGTTTCAAAATATCTGTTGTGTTTTTATAAAATAGATTCCCTTGAATAATAGCTGACATTCTACCAGCATCTTTTCGAACCTTTTCAAGATATGAAAATGATACAGCAACTATCGAAAGGATAGAGGCTATGACTAAAAGTGTAATAAAAAGGGCAATCCCTCTTTTTGTTTTATCCATAATAAAGCTCAATTCAAGTAAAATCACTAATATTATAACCAAAGTTAATTAAGGAATTTTAAATATGAGTAAAGTTTATGAAACAAGCATAGAAAAAGAGATATTGTTAATGCAAAACAAAACAAAAAAACTAGAAAAAATAACAAAAAGAGCTTTTTCACTTATTGAGTTACTTGTTGTTATATTGATATTAGGACTTTTAGTAGGTCTTGTTGCTCCACAGGTTATTGGTCAAGGTACACAAGCACAGATAAGACTCACTTGTACGCAGATGGGTTCAGTAAAAGAGGCTCTAAAGATGTTCAAACTTGATAATGGGAAATATCCAGACACAGATGAGGGTATAGAGGCACTACTAGCCAACCCTGATGCCGAAAAATATCCAAACTATTCAGGTTCACCATATCTTGGAAAATTACCAAAAGACCCATGGGGAAAATATTTTACCTATATCAAAGCAGACAAAAATTTCAATATTATTAGCTTTGGTCCAGATAGAGCAGAGGGTGGAACGGCAGAAGATGCAGATATAATCTTCCCAAAATGTAGCGAGTAATGAATAACTAAAAGTGAAAAATGAAAAGTGAAAAAAAAGCATTCACCCTAATAGAGCTAATTGTTGTAGTAATGATTATCTCTCTAGTAGGTTTCCTAGTCTTTTCTGAAGCTGTCAAGCAGACTAAAAAACCTGAAAGATTAGAACCTCTAACGCTCCCCTTAACACTAAAAAGAGTCTTTGCTACAGCAGAAGATATAGAATTTTTCTGTATATCAAAATCTACAGATTGTTATATCGCAAAAGGGGCAGATATTATCCCTTATGAGGGTGCTGTAGAGTTTGGTAAAAATCTTGAAGTTTATATAGTTGACAGAGATAATAATCTAGTGCGTTTAGACGATTTTGGTCGGATAAAAGACCAAAAGATAACACTAAGATACACTCTATATGCAAACCGAAGCACCTCCCAGATAATACTCTCAAATGATAGTGGAGTCTACTATCTTCCAACCTACTTTGGGGAACCAGAAGAGGTGGAAGATTTAGATAGTGCAAAAGAGCTTTGGATAAAAGAGGAGTATAATTTAAGAGATTCGGGGAATTACTATTAACGAAAAAAGAATTTACCCTTTGGAACCGAAGGCTTTAGCCCAATGCCAATGAATTAAGGATTTAGACAAGGGAATCCCTTGTCTCTACTGTTTTGAAATTGAAATATTGTAGGGACAATGGCACTGCCT
>NZ_JAACKB010000140.1 GCF_010892395.1 Sulfurovum sp. bin170 | reverse complement strand
AGTATACATTTTGTTAAATATCTTGATGACTACTATCTGGGTGCTATGTATCTTTTTATTGAGATTCCAGAAGATAGAGAATGGCATAATATTGCCATAACAAAAATTATAGTATTTGGCACTATTGGTCTGCTTGTGTTAGGAATTTTTGCACTCTTTTTTGTAAGGATACTTCTCAAACCCATGAAGGACTCTGTTAATCTTCTTGATAACTTTATAAAAGATACAACACATGAGCTAAATACTCCAATCTCGGCTATCCTAGCAAATGTTGAGATGATAGATAGAGAGACGATGACCGTAAAAAATATGAAAAAGATAGATAGAATCAATATCGCTGCCAAAACAGTCTCTCATCTCTATCAAGATTTGACTTTTCTCTCACTTGGACACAATCGAAGCTCAAATGATGAGTGGGTTGACCTCAAAGTACTTATACAAGATAGAGCAAACTACTTTTTTCTCTTAGCAAATTCAAAACGAATCTCATGTAGTTTAGATTTAGAAGATAGTAAGCTGTTTATAGACTCTGTAAAGATTGCCAGAATAGTTGATAACCTTATCTCAAATGCGATTAAATACAATAGACGCTCTGGAGAGATAAATATAGTGTTGCGAGAGGATTACTTCATCGTAAAAGATACGGGAATTGGTATGAAATCCGATCAAACAAAAGCTATGTTTGAGAGATATAGTCGATTTAGTAGTTCCGAGGGTGGTTTTGGTATAGGTCTTAATATTGTCAAAGCTATAGCAGATGAGTATAGTCTCAAAATACTGGTCAGCTCAAAATTTGGAGAGGGAACATCTATCCGAGTAAATTTTCCAAAAGGTAAGTCAGATGAAAATAGTTAGAATTGCAGTAATCATAGGGACTATTTTCTCACTATCTATAGCAGAAGTAGACGGTAGAACAGAGAGAAATATAACGATTATAACAAGCTCAATAAATTTACAAGAGACAAATATATATGAGGGAAACTGCATCCCCTGCCATAAATATGCTATGCCTACAACTTTAGAGGGGATGTTTATGAAATATCTCAAGGCGTATAGTGGAGAGATGAGTGTAAAATTAACACTAAAACAGTTTTTGAAAAAACCGATGAAAGAGGATTCTATTATGTCAGATCTGTTCTTGGAGAGATTTTCTGTAAAAGAGAAGTCACTTTTGAGTGATGAAGACTTGACTAAAGCTATAGATATATATTGGGATTTGTATAATGTTCGTAATAAATTAAAATAGCAATTCATATAAAAGTAATATTTAGCTAAAATGGCACTTTTAAAAAACTAAACTCATCTGTTTAAGGAACCACTACTATGTCATCTTGCCACAAATCATCTTATATCACAACACCTATCTATTATGTCAATGATGTTGCTCATATCGGACACGCATACACAACTATTATCGCTGATACACTAGCACGATACTCTCGCCTTATCGGTCACAACACTTTCTTTTTGACAGGAACCGACGAACATGGTCAAAAGATAGAGGAGTCTGCCAAAAAACGGGGTAGAGATACAAAAGAGTATGCTGATGAAATCTCTGCAACTTTTAGAACTCTATGGGATGAATTTGACATCTCTTACGATAAATTTATCCGAACTACTGATGAGTATCACAAAAAAGGTGTTCAGAAAGCTTTTACAACTATGCACGAAAATGGTGACATCTACAAAGATACCTACAAAGGTCACTACTGTATTTCATGTGAGACATTTTTTCCAGAACTACAGCTAGTTGATGGCGAGTTTTGTCCTGATTGTGGCAAAAGTACAAACATAGTTGAGGAGGAGAGCTACTTCTTTAGACTATCTGATTATGAAGATAGATTACTGGCTTGGTATAGAGATACTCCTGACTGTATTTTGCCAAGAAGCAAGAGAAATGAGGTCATCCGTTTTGTAGAGGGTGGGCTAAATGACCTCTCTGTGACAAGAACTAGCTTTGATTGGGGTGTAAAGATTCCAGAGAGTTTTGATGACCCAAAACATGTAATGTATGTTTGGCTTGATGCTCTGATGAATTATGTGACGGCTCTTGGTTATGGTGATGATGAGAAAAATATGGAGTTTTGGCCTGCTAGAGTTCATCTGATTGGTAAAGATATTCTACGATTTCACGCTATCTACTGGCCAGCATTTTTGATGAGTTTGGATTTGCCTCTGCCAAAACACATCGGAGCTCACGGTTGGTGGACTCGAAATGGTGAGAAGATGAGCAAATCAAAAGGCAATGTAGTCAACCCAAAAGAGGTTGCAGACGCTTATGGTTTGGAGAACTTTAGATATTTTATGCTTCGTGAGGTTCCTTTTGGTGGAGATGGAGACTTCTCTCAAAAAGCATTAATAGATAGAATCAACTCTGATTTGGGTAACGACCTTGGGAATCTGCTGAATCGTCTGATTGGTATGAGTGGAAAATATTTTGAGGGTAGAGTAGAGTGTGATTTGGTAGAGAAATACTACAAAGCAGAGCTAGATGAGGTGCAAATTTCTCTTGACAAACTAGAGCCTATGCTTTTTGAGCTTCAGTTGCACAGATATCTCGAAGAGCTTTGGAGACCACTAACTGTGGCAAATAGAGCTATAGATAGATACCAACCGTGGACAATGATAAAAGAGGGAAAAACAGAGGAGACGATGGCTCTAAATGGGCTTATTGCTACTATCTTGGCAAAGGTATCGTTGATGCTACATGCTGTCATGCCAAAGACTACAACTATTATCTGTAATGCTTTAGGTTTTGAGATAACGCCAGAGAGTTTTGAGAAAGTTATTCGAAATGGTGAGATATTGGTTCCGTTTACAACTGCAAAGAGAGACCCACTCTTCCCACGAATAGAGGGACAACTGCTTGTTGAGAAAAAACCTGCAGAGGAGCCTAAAAAGAGTGAAGATAAGAAAAAAGAGGTCAAAAAAACTGAAGGTATTGCACTTATAGGAATCGACCAGTTTTTTGCAACATCTCTAAAGATAGGAACTATAGTTAAAGCTGAAGAGGTAAAAAAGAGCAAAAAACTTCTGCTTCTTCAAGTTGACATCGGTGAAGATAAGCCAAGACAGGTTGTTGCAGGTATCAAGGAGTGGTATAGCCCTGATGATTTAGTGGGAACACAAGCTTGTCTGGTTGCAAATCTGAAACCAGCAAAGCTCATGGGTATGAAGAGTGAGGGTATGTTATTAGCGGCCAAAGATGCAGATGGTCTATCTCTCATTCGTCCAGAGAAACCAAAAACAATCGGTACTCCGATAAGCTAGGTAAGAGGTTAACAATATTATGAAAATAGAAGATTTATTAAACTTAACAGATGGTACAGTCATGTCTGAACCTACCATTACCGCTATCAACTCTGTAACCGTCTATCCCTCAAAAGTAGAAGAGGGTGACCTTTTTATCTCCAACGAGAGTGAAGATATTGCAAAAGCTTTAGCCAATGGTGCTTACGCAATTATATTCTCAGACCCTGATATCAAGATTAGCGATGATGAGGTAGCATGGATTCAGGTAAAAGATATTCAAAAAGCATCTTTTAGACTGATTCGATATGTTCTAATCTCTCGTGAGGCGAATTTCTATCTCTTTAATGAGCATGAGTTGTCATTTCTCAAAATGGTAGTAACACAAAAGAACAATATCGAAATTTTACCAGCTGATTGGCGAAAGATGTTTGAGAAAGTTTTGAACTCAAATGCAAAGATGTTCGTAGGAACCAATGATGAGCTAATGAAGATGATAAAACCAGATGTATCTATCTTGAACAAAGATGCGAGTTGTGAAATTATCACCGATACACTCTTCAAGACCACATTTAAAATCAATGGCTACATCTATCAAGAGAAGGATATTACCCCTTTTCATGTGGACTATCTACAGAGAGTAGTAGAGTTTTGTGACAAACATCACCTACCGTATGATTTGGATAGAGTAAAATATACGAAACATTTTGTTCCTGTGTTTATTGATGGTTTTTTGAATGTTATGAATCCTAGCAAGAGTGACAAAGTGGCTATTTTTACTGATAATTTAAAAGATATAAACAAAGCTAGAGAGTATGTAAGATATAACGGTGCGTGGGTCAAAACCATTGTTATGACTCCTCCAAAAACAAAAGTAGATGGTGTGGATAGACCAAATTGGTATGAGGGTGTAGATGAGGCTAGAGAGATTTTGAAAAACGCCTATTTTAACTATGCGTTTGTATATGCTCTTGATAAGGGGATGTTGCCTAAGATTAGAGAGGAGTATTCGCTTTTTTAGTGAAGCTCTTGGCACACTTGGAATTGGTATGTATCATCTTCTCTAAAAGATAAGAAGCCTTACCAAAGCGTTTGGTGTATTTTATGTCGGGCAGAGGGCAGTCCGACCTACGAGATTTGGAGTTGGTGCGATAGCAATCGCACCCTACGCTAGACCTTTGACAATTCTGTTTGGTGAGTAGTTTTGCAATTTTCGATTTAAATTTTCCAACGGGTTAGGTTGGAATGGGGTATTATACCATATGTAGGGTGCGATTGCCATCGCACCTTTAATTGGCGTATATTAGTGTTCTTTTATTTAAAGTAATCATTCCAACTCCTTTGTGTAATTGCACACACTTTTGTCTAAAAAGATAAAGTTTATTACCCAAATTAATGTTATAATTTTAAATTAAACATAAAAGGATACTTCATGTTAAAATCTCTTTATATCATTATTATATCTCTCCTACTTTTGACTAACTCCTTATACTCCATAGATGAGAACAAAATCCCCTCATCCCTAATAGAGTGGAAAGATTGGGTTTTAGATGATATAAAAGATAGAGAGTGTCCTATAGATTATCAAACAGGAAAATCGCAATGCTCTTGGTTTAGAGATATTGCTGTAGATTTAACTAATCAAAAATTAGACTTTAACATGTCAGTTACTTTATACAGAGATAAAACTAAAGTCACTCTGCCATCTGCTCATCTCACTTGGGTAGAGGATGTCACTGTAAATGGGAAAAAGGCGATAGTTCTCGATTTGAATTCAAAAGCTACTCTGATATTGGACAAGGGAACCCACACTATTACAGGCTCTATACCTTGGAGAGAAAATCTAAAATATCTTCAACTTCCTCATGCTATTGCATTGGTAAATCTATATAAAAATGGTAAAAAAGTCTCTACATCTGTTGACCAAAATGCTAGATTGTGGCTTGACAAAACTAGTTCTGTCAAAACAGAAAAGGGGACTCTCTCGGTCTCTATCTATAGAAAAGTGATAGATGGTCACCCTCTGCGAATGAAGAGTTATCTACACTTTTCTGTATCTGGGAAGATGCGTTCTGT
>NZ_JAACKB010000139.1 GCF_010892395.1 Sulfurovum sp. bin170 | reverse complement strand
TTACCACCAAGACCTGGGTTTCTAGCAGTACCAGCGATAGTAGCAGCAGCAGTATGACCCATACCGATAGCTCCACCAAGAGCAGCAAGACCAAGACCCATACCAGCAGCAACTACTGAGTATGCTTTAATCATAGATTCACCATCTGCGTCAGCAAATGCAACAGCACCAAGTGCTAAGAAAAGTAAGAAAAACTTTTTCATTTAAATATCCTTAAGTTAATGGGCTTTAAGTCCCCTTCGACTGTCTTCCAAAGTCTGTTCGGATAGCGTAAACACACATAAAATGTATGCCAACAGTCACATAAATGTATACTGTTTCCCTACTTATCACTTCGTATAAACGACGCGATTATATCTTATTTAATATATAAATTTTATTAATGATTGATAAAAAATTAGAGGTTCTGTTTTTAATAAATTTATATTACAATTTGTAACAATATCCAAAAGCCGTAGGGTGCAATTTATTGCACCACAAAAACATTTAAAACAGATAAGCAGGAGTACAAAGCTCCACTTTTTTCCCTTTCTGTTCAAGCACAATAATATCAATCGCATCCCCAACATTGTAAACACCATCAAGTGTTTTGATTCTCTCTTTTGTCACTTTGGAGATATGAAGAAGAGCATCATAACCATCTGGCATCTCTATAAACATACCAAACTCAACTATCTTCTTAATTTTTCCTGCATACTGTTTGTTTATCTCATACTTCATCTGTTTTTTTACAGGTGCAGAGGTAATATTATCTATATATGCCTTAGCATCAGCAACACTCTCTTTTGAATCACCAGTGATTTTAACAGAGTTTGCATCTCTATCTATATCTATACTCACAGCATATTTCTCGATAATTTCACGGATAGTTCCACCACCCTTACCGATGATAGCAGGTATATGGCTAGAGTCAATATCAAACAGAATCGATGACGGCAGAGCTTGACTTGGTGTTAGATTTGCAAGAGCCTCTTCCATAATATTGAGGATATGAAGTCGCCCCTCTTTGGCTTGGTGTAGTGCCTCTTTTAGAACCGCGGCTTCGATTCCACCTAGTTTAATGTCCATCTGCATCGCGGTGATACCATCAGCCGTTCCTGTGATTTTGAAATCCATATCTCCATCATGGTCTTCTAATCCCATAATATCTGAAAGCACACAGTTTTTTGTACCATCTGTTATCAGACCCATAGCAATCCCTGCTACAAGTTTAGATGAGTCAACCTCTGCTGCTTTTAGAGCAAGTGAACCTCCACAAACTGTAGCCATAGATGATGAACCATTTGACTCCAAAATCTCTGATACTAGTCTCACTGTTCCATCTCTTCGTAGGTCAAGAGTTGGCTCTAGCCCTCTTTTTGCTAGATTACCATGTCCTAGCTCTCTTCGCCCTGGTGCTCTTGCTGGTTTTGCCTCTCCAACTGAAAAACCTGGGAAATTGTAGTGAACCATAAATGTCTCATAGTGAGCATTTTTAGAGGTTATCAACTCATGAACTTGTGATGATTTATTGTCTCCAAGTGTTGCTGTGACCAAGGCTTGTGTCTGACCTCTAGTAAAGAGACAAGAGCCGTGAACGGATGGCAAAATATTGGTTTCGATGTCAATCTGACGGACTTCATCAAAAGCTCTACCATCTGCTCTAATTGATTTATCTAAGATGAGTGAACGAACAACAGACTTTTTATATGCATTTAACATCTTGGATACCAACTCTTTGTCTGCCTCTTCACCTTTTGCCTCTAATGCATCCATTATAGTCTGACGAACATCTTTTAGGGCTTGACTTCTCTCACTCTTTGCCATAGATTGCACAGCTGATGATACTGCCTCTGCATAGTTCTCTTCGATAAATTTATAGAGTTCTTGGTCTTCTCTATCTTCTGCTAAACTAATCTCTATCTCATCTTTTTTAGCAGATTCAAAACCCTTCTGATACGAAGTAGTTGCCTCTCCAATAGCACCTTGTGCAATATCTATAATCTCTACAAATTCATCCTCATCTAGTTCGTTTATTGATTGAATATACTCTTTTTGGGAAGCTTTTACACACATCTCAATCATCACTATATCCGAACCACTCCCTACAACTAAAAGGTCAAGTGTTGAGTTCTCTTGCTCTACTAGAGTTGGGTTGATAAGAACCTCATCATCTATCTTTCCAAGACGCACAGCAGATACTACTTGATTGACTGGAATATCTGCTGTGTATAGTGCTGCGGATGCTGCATGTAGAGCTGCTACTTGCATATCTACTTTTGGGTCAGTACTTAATACTGTGACTGTTAACACAACAGGATAGTGAAAACCTTTTGGAAAGAGTGGTCTTAGACTTCTATCAACAATTCTAGATGTTAAGGTCTCAAAATCACCTGGTTTTGTCTCTCTCTTTATAAATCCACCTGGGATTCTAGCTGCTGCATAAGCTTTTTCTATATACTGTACAGTTAGAGGCAAAAAATCCTCATCTACAGGTTTTGGGTCAATCGCTACTGCTGCTAGAAGTACTGCATCGCCACAATGGTATAGTACTGCTCCACTTGCCTGTCTTGCGACCTTATTAAAACTATATCTCTCATCTAAATTATTACAACTAATCTCTATAATCTGTTCACTCATTTTTTATATTTCCTTTTTATTTATTACTGTCACTCATTATCTTATCTATCTCTTCATAAGAGAACGGTTCTAAATTTTCATAATAATACTCTATAGAGATATAGTCACTAATCTTAGATGGACAAAATAGGTCATCACAAACTTTAACTAAATTCTCATAAACCACATTATCAATAATTGGAACAGCGATAAAAACATTTTTAACCCCTAAAGAGATTGCTGTTTTTATTGCTGTCATCATTGTCAAACCCGTCTCTACACACTCATCTACCAACAGTACAAATTTCCCATCAAGACCACCAAGAACTTGACCATCTCTATACTTATCTATATAGGTAGAAATCTCTTCTCTATATTTTCTCTCCGCTTCGCTATAGATATAATCTTTAGATATATCAAAAGCATCAATAAGTGCCTTATGCATCACTATCTTTTCCGTCTCCCCAACCATAGCTATTGCTAATTTTGGATTAACTGGGGAATAGATAGACTCTGTTATAAGAATATCCATCCTAGCACCCAATGCTTTAGCAACTCTATCAGCAAAATAGACTCCCCCTTCACTTACACCCAACACAACTGTCTCTTCTGCTTTTAGTATCTCCTTTGGTAAAATATTGATAACTCTTTCACACGCATCCGCTCTATCTCTAAAGAGACAACTCTCTCTTCCTAAGTTTTTATACATATCTATTGAGCGGCACTTGCAGCCGATCCTAGAAGATTTTTGAGGTCATTATCAACAAAACTAACACCAAACCCTGCTGAGACACTATTGGCTTGGCTATTAAATAGATTATTGGCACTTAAGTAAGCGTTGATATGTCTAAAAAACTGATACCTTACTGTTGTAGATAAGTTAGGATTATTACCTCTAATATCATTGACAGCATTGAAATCATATAGATTGGCACTAATTTTTAGTGTATCATTCCATCCAAAGTAGTCAACACCAAAACCACCTGCACCCTCTATAATTCCTATACGAAAGAGTAAGTCATCAAATCTTTTCCCATACTGTGCAGAGAAGAGATACTCTCCACTCTCATGTTTTTTATTTCCTGCAAATCCCCTAGAGAACTCATCATCTTTTTCAAAACTTGGTGCAGAGGTGAGACCTATCATATAGTATCTAGTGGCATCAGGTTTAAGTGCTAGATTAAAGTGTGTTTTTGCATATCCACCATCATCATAGACCTCATCAGCTCTTAGCTCTACATGTAGTTCACTCTTTATCATACTATCAAGATACTTATCTATCTTCTCCATAGTCTCTGTACCCTCGGTAAAAAATCCATCAACAGAAGTTAGTGCTTTGTTGAGACTGCTATCTTTTTTCTCAATAGTATCGTTTAGATTATCCTCTAGCTTTACAAACTTATCTATCGCAGTAGGAAGCTTTGCATCTAGTGTTGCCCCTATGCTATCCAGATAGCTTGTAATACTATCAATCTTTGCCATTATAGCAGGTAAATCTCTATTAAAATTTTGAGCAACAGAGGTAAACTCATCTGCTGTTTTATTAAACTTTTCTGTCGTTTTAGTAATATCACCACCTACAGTTTTAAAACCTTTTATAGTCTCATTTGCATTTTCAAGTATCTCATGAATAGTCTCATTATCTTCGGTGCTAATGGAGGCTAGAAGTTTAGTAAACTCATTTATATTTGCCAAAGACTCCTCTATATCATCTTTTGCTCCACTATTTAACATATCTCTAATCTCATTGACCAGTAGCTTAATCTCTTGAAAAGCCTCATCCGCAGCGGTTGAAGCGTCTGCAATACTAGACTGCTTCTCTTGCTTCTCTAAAAGCATATTTGCTTTTAAACTATCTGTCGAGCTTCCCGGTCTTATATCTAAAAACTTTCCACCCAATAGAGAGTCTTGTGAGACAATAATAATCGAATCATCAGGTATCTCTACACCATCATCAATAAGAAGATGAGTTATAACATTATTATTCTCTAGCAATATACTCTCAACATAACCAATATTGACACCTTTGAGCTTTACTTTTGCTTTTGATTTCAATCCCGAACCATCATCTATTTTTGCCATAATAGGATAGCTCTTTTTAAACATATTATCAAAACTACTAAGCTGTGACAACAGACCAAAAAGAAAAACCAATGAGAGTGTTATAAAAAGACCTACCTTTGCCTCTGTTTTCATCTATTTATTACCTTCTGAAGAGAAGTTCTCTTCTATATTTTGTTCTATCCCACCAATAGGGTTTAGATTGAGTTCCAGATAGAGTGCCGTATTTCTAAAAGAGTTATCGACATTGGGTACGACCTCTTGCCCCACACTAACTCTAGCAGACCAACACTTCTGTTTGTGTGACCAACCCACCTTCCATTGGTGATTGTATAACTGTTCTAAACCGTAATCAAAATTGACAAACCAAGAGTTTTTATCACTGTAACGATGCACAAACTCGCTCTGTAAAAAACTTGTTTTCTTATTGTCATATAAAAAATCATGATTATAGAAGTGAGTTAACATTATATCATAGTTGTTTTGATTATATCCAATAGAAGAGATTAGGGAGCGAATCTGTTTCTCATTCCAAGCATAGATTAGGTTAGAGTAGAGCGTTAGTTGCTCCCCATTATACCCCATCTCATTGTTAAAATCACCTCTTGACTCTACTCTTTGCGGATATGAGGTGTATCCAAAACTATGAAATAGACTCATATCCAAATCTTGACTATAGTAGTATTGTCGTAGAGCCAAAGAGAGTTGTTCCTCTTGTGTTTGAGTTACAAACAGCTCCTTTTTTTCATCTTTCAAATCTCGATACACCGTAGGAGACTCTCTCTCTATACTAGGTCGTATATATGTTAGAGATGGACTAATATTGTGTAGAGAATCATCATATCTTTTGATTAAGTCACTAGAGAACTTAAGGGTATGATAGTTTCTATAGTAGTAGTAATAGTCCTCATCATCGTCTAGTATAAGATTTCTAAAATCAACCCTACTCAAATAGAGATTTTCCGATAAAGAGAGGTCGAGAAAATCATCAAAAAATGAGTTATAATATATAAAGGGAACATCTACTTGAAGCTGTGTTGCTCTAGAGCCTTCAACTCTTGTATAGTTATGTAGTCTAGCATCTATAGTATAAAAAATCCTACTATCTACAATCTGCTTCATGTAGTGATGATAGTGTAGCGAGGGAATATCTTGTATGGTTCTATAGTTATCTTTTTTGCTTGTATCAATATTGTATCTTCCATAGAGACCAAAATAGTTCTCTTCATTATATAAAAATGTATTCAGACGAGACTCAATCAGATTGGAACTTACTAGAGCAGAGACAGAGTCCTTTTGCAAATTTAGATACTCTCTATTATTTAGATATGTACCATTGAAATAGAATGCACTTTTATAATTCTCAAACCCACCATCAGTTGGCAGGAAATCTATTGATTTATAAAATAGCTCCGTTCCCCAATGCTCTCTGTTTGTGTCGTTTCTTCTAACGAAATCTTTATCATTCAAAAAGTACCCTACTCTCACAAAACCCTCTGAGTGATTTGAGTCCACAAAACGGGTTGTGATATAAGAACCAACACCTCTTTTACTCCTAACCTGAGGATTAAACTCCATATCCCACCTATCAGATGGTGCATAAAAGATAGGTTGTTCATAGAGAAATCCATCTCTATCAGAGATTTTGAAAGTAGGAAAGAGTAGACCTGTTGTCCTCTCATTTAAAGTAGGAAGTGCTAAGTAGGGAAGATACAAAACTGTAGTATCATAAAATCTTAGTTTCGCACCCTCCATAGTCACAAAATTCTTATCCTCATAGTAGTCCGCCTCCTCAAACTCTATTGTCCAGTCTGGGTCAAGCTTATTACAGCTAGATATTCTACTGTTAAAAAGCTTATATCTCTTACCATTTTTATCCGCATTAGAAGCATCTATCCACAAATCATCATCTCCTGATAGGAACACCTTTTCTATATTTACAGATTTGTCTGTAGTGTTAATAACTAACTTTTTAGATGCTAGTACCCTATCATCAAATCCTATCATCTCAACTTTTCCTATTAGAGTTAAAAGAGAGGAGTTTTTGTCATAAAATGCACTATCTGCTTTTATCATCGAACCTTCATAGAG
>NZ_JAACKB010000031.1 GCF_010892395.1 Sulfurovum sp. bin170 | reverse complement strand
AGAATATTGTTATTGATTTATTAGGACAAGGCAGTGCCATTGTCCCTACAATATTTCAATTTCAAAACAGTAGAGACAAGGGATTCCCTTGTCTAAATCCTTATTTCATTGGCATTGGGCTTTAGCCCAATGCTGTTAAATTAAGAAATTATAACTTGAAAAACTCGGAATCGGAAGGCTCTGCCTCCGCTGTTCGGGAGTAAACTCTCCGTTTCCAAAAAAATGGTGGGCATAAAATGCACCACCATACGATTACCACTCCTCTTCGCCTTTTAAATAAGCATCAATAGAGTTAGCCGAATCTCTACCCATACCCATAGCAAGGATAACTGTAGCTTGACCAAGTGTTATATCTCCACCTGCCCAGACTCTCTCTTTGGTTGTTTTACCTGTCTTATCATCAGCTTCAATATTTCCCCATCTGTTTAGCTCTAACCCTTCAGTTACTCTAGTTAGAAGTGGATTTGCAGATGTTCCAATAGCGATAATCGCTAAGTCACAATCAAAATACTCATGTTCTCCTGTGGATATAGGTCTGCTTCTTCCACCCTCATCAGGCTCTCCAAGCACCATCTTGTCACAGTTGATACCAACAAGTTTTCCACTCGCATCACCGATAAACTCTAGTGGTGAAGTCAAAAATTTAAATTGAACTCCCTCCTCTTCTGCATGGTGAATCTCTATAAGTCTTGATGGAGACTGCTCTCTAGTTCTTCTATATACAACAGTTACCGTTTTGGCTCCAAGTCTCACCGCTGTTCGTGCAGCATCCATAGCAACATTACCTGCTCCTAATATCGCAACATTTCTCCCAGGGATAATAGGTGTATCATATTTAGGAAAATCAAATGCTTTCATGAGATTGGCTCTTGTTAAGTATTCATTGGCAGAAAAGACACCGTTTAGGTCTTCCCCAGAGATATTCAAGAAGTTTGGCAGACCTGCACCAACGCCGATAAATACAGCATCATATCCATAATCTTCCATCAACTCATCAACATCAACAGTTCGACCTACAACGGTATTACAGATGATTTTTACTCCAAGCTCTCTAAGTTGGTCAATCTCATAATCCACAATATCTTTTGCCAATCTAAACTCTGGAATACCATAAAGAAGTACACCACCAGCTCTGTGGAACGCCTCATATATGGTCACATCATGACCTTTAATCGCTAAGTCACCAGCTACAGTAATACCAGCAGGACCAGAACCAACAACCGCAATCTTTTTGCCAGTGCTTGGTGCTATCTCAACCTCATTTTTAACCCCTGTTGACCTTGCCCAGTCAGCGATAAACATCTCTAGACTACCAATTCCTACAGGCTCTGTATTTTTCTTCTTACCAACAACACAGACAACTTCACACTGAATCTCTTGTGGACAGACTCGACCACAAACAGCAGGAAGAGCCGTTTTTTCCCAAACTCTATTGATGGAACCGTTGAGATTTCCCTCAACAATCATCTCCAAAAATCCAGGAATATCAATCCCAACAGGACAACCTGCCACACAAGCAGGGTCTTTACACTGAATACAACGAGCTGCCTCATACTGTGCATCCAAAATACTATAACCAAGCGTTACCTCAGAGAAATCCTTTTTTCTAATCTCAGGACTCTGCTCTGGCATCGGTTGTAGTGGTATTGCTCTTCGCTCTTTTTTTGTTAAGTACTTCGCCTCTTTTTCTCTATATGTATTCATATTATATCGTCTCCTTGCATCCACATCTATCTGAGATTTGCTCTTCAACTGAGTAAGCTTGAAGCCGTCTCATCAGACCATCAAAATCAACTTGGTGTCCATCAAACTCTGGTCCATCTACACATGCAAACTTGGTCTTGCCACCAATGGTAACTCGACATCCACCACACATACCAGTTCCATCTATCATAATAGGGTTAAGGCTCACCATAGTAGGAGTATCATATTTTTTAGTAAGTAGGGAGACAAACTTCATCATAGGCACAGGACCAATCGCTACAACCAAATCAACTTTTTGATTCTGTAAAATTATCTCAAGCTCTTCTGTTACAAAACCGTGTCGCCCTTTTGAACCATCATCGGTACATATTCGGACATCGTGAGAGACTTTTGTCATCTGCTCTTCCATGATGAGGAAGTCTTTTGTTCTTGAACCAATTATAGAGATAACATTGTTACCAGCCTCATACATCCCTCTAGTGATTGGGTGAAGTACAGCCGTTCCTGTTCCTCCACCGACACAGACAACAGTTCCTAGTTTTTCAATATGGGTAGGCTCTCCAAGAGGCCCAACTATATCTCTGTAACTCTCTCCAACTTTCAAGGCTCCAAATAGCCTTGTACTCTTTCCTACCATCATATAGATAATAGTGATAGTTCCACTCTCTTTGTTGACCTCTGCCATGGTCAATGGAATTCTCTCACCAGTCTCATTTGCTATAATCATAACAAACTGCCCTGGTTTCGCTTTTTTAGCAATCTGTGGTGCTTCTATCTCATTCAAGATAATAGTGCCATGTGCCATCTCTTCTCTTTTTACGATTTTATACATCGAAGTCTCCTCGAACTTAATTGTCTATACAGGAATAGATT
>NZ_JAACKB010000030.1 GCF_010892395.1 Sulfurovum sp. bin170 | reverse complement strand
TTGAGAAACCTGTTGCCATAAATATGGAGCAGTACAGAGCGTTAATGCAGAGTGTTCGTAATAGCGATAACATTGTATATGCTGGGTATAATCGTCCATTTAGTCCTGCTATTGAGACCATAAAACCCTATATTACAGATGAGTCTATAACGCTTAACTGTTTTATTTTAGGACATAAGTTAGCATCTGACCATTGGTATAGAGATTCATCAGAGGGTAGTAGAGTGGTTAGTAATCTCGGTCACTGGATAGATTTGTCCACACATTTAGTGATGTCAAGAGAGAGTCTACCTACAGAGTTTGAGATTACACTATTGTCAGCCAATGAGAGACATAAAGATGATGATTTTGTAGTAACCATCAAAACCAATCTAAACGATTTAATTGTTTTGACCTTTTCAACACGATGTGACCCTTTTGAAGGGGTTATGGAGAGTATAAATTTTCAAAATGAAAAAATTATTGCGAGGATAGAGGATTTTAGAAAAATGACTATTTGGAATGATAATGAGAAAATTGTCAAAAGATTTATTCCAAAAGATGCTGGACATGAGAAGTCTGTTATTCAACCTTTTCTTAAACAGAAGCGTGATTGGAAAGAGATTGAGTGGTCAACATTTATTATGTTGAAAATTGAAGAGATGTTACAAAATGATATTAAAGATATGGCTTTTAATATTAATAAAGAGATAGAGAAGGTGATAAAATGAAACAGTTAATACAGAGTTTTAAAACAGGAGAGTTGGGACTATTTGATGTTCCTGCTCCAGTGTGTCAAACAAATGGTGCATTGGTAGAGACAACAGTGAGTCTAGTGAGTGCTGGTACAGAGAAGATGTTGGTTGATTTTGCAAAAAAGTCTATACTTGCCAAAGCAAAAGATAGACCTGATTTGGTCAAGCAGACTATTGATAAGATGAAGAAAGAGGGAGTGAAAAATACTCTTGAAAAGGTTTTTACAAAACTTGATTCGCCTATCCCTTTGGGTTATAGTCTTGCAGGTAGGGTTATTGAGGTTGGGGAGAATCTGAGTGGCATCAATATTGGTGATAAAGTTGCGTGTGGTGGGGCAGGGTATGCTAACCATAGTGAGATAAACTATATTCCAAAAAATTTGATGGTCAAGATTCCAGATGGTGTTGATGATATTGATGCTTCATTTGTAACGGTTGGTGCGATTGCACTTCAGGGTGTTAGGCAGACTGAACCAAAATTAGGAGAGAGAATTGCTGTTATGGGACTTGGTCTTCTAGGGCAACTAGCGGTTCAACTTCTCAAAGCAAATGGATGTAAAGTTATAGGGAGTGATGTTGACCCAGACAAGATAGCGTTAGCTAAAAAGTTGGGAGCAGATGAAGTTTGTCATGCATCAGATATGATAAAAAGAGCGAGTGAGTTCTCCAATGGATATGGTGTAGATGCTGTGATTATTGCTGCTTCCACTACCTCAAATCAGCCTGTAATTGATGCAGCTCAAATCTCACGGATGAGAGGACGAGTTGTGTTCCTTGGTATGGTTGGGATGGATATACCACGAAATGAGTACTATAAAAAAGAGCTAGATTTAAGACTATCTATGGCGTATGGACCAGGGAGATATGACCCTGATTATGAGGAGAAGGGGATTGATTATCCTTATGATTTAGTTAGATGGACAGAGCAGAGAAATTTTGAAGCATTTTTGGGGTTAATAGAAGAGGGAAAAATTAGACCAAAAGAGCTGATAACACATAGTTATGATTATGATAATGCTATGACTGCTTATGACCTACTTGAAGGTAAGATTAAAGAGAAATATTTAGGTATTATCTTGAAGTATAAGGGTGGAATAGACCTTACTGAACACAAAATAGTCAAAAGAACTAACAGGACAATAGAGAGTGACAAGGTAAATATTGGACTGATTGGGGCAGGTAATTTCACTAAATCTGTAATCTTACCAAATATGAAAAAAACCGATGGCTATGAGCTTGTTGGAGTCTGTACAGCTACAGGTGTGAGTGCAGAGGGTACTGGTAAAAAGTATAACTTTAAGTATATCACAACTGATAGTGATGAGATATTTAACAGTTCTGAAATCAATTCGATTTTTATCACAACCCAACACAATAGTCATGCTAGTTTGGTTTTAAAATCTATAGAGTCAAAAAAACACTGTTTTGTGGAGAAGCCACTCTGTATCTATGAAGATGAGTTAGAGAGTATCAAAGAGGCGTATAGTGGTGAGTCTATAATTCAAGTTGGATTTAATAGGAGATTTTCACCTATGATTGAAAATATGAAGAGGAGTTTAAGTGGTCAAATATCTGTAAACTATAGAGTCAATGCAGGAGTTATTCCTAAAGATGTTTGGATTCAAGATAGAGAGATTGGTGGGGGTAGAATTATTGGTGAGGTTTGTCACTTTATTGATACCTGTAGCTTTTTAACAGGTAGTGAAGTGGTCTCTGTTTATGCTTCTACTATACAAAAAAATGACCAATCT
>NZ_JAACKB010000029.1 GCF_010892395.1 Sulfurovum sp. bin170 | reverse complement strand
TAGAACGATTTAAAAAATATATTGCTATATTTTTGTATTTTACTTAATATTTATAATTATGGTTGCGAGAGGCGGATTTGAACCACCGACCTTCGGGTTATGAGCCCGACGAGCTACCAAACTGCTCTATCTCGCGTTATTTAAAATGTTTTCTTTTCGCTTTACTCTGCGTCAGAAGCTCATTCGCATACCTCGGTATGGCTCAATCGCGTCTTCCTTGATTAAAACAAAAATAAATCATTTTAAAACATATTTCTATGTTTTATATGGATGGGGTAAAGGGATTCGAACCCCTGAATACCAGTACCAAAAACTAGTGCCTTACCGCTTGGCCATACCCCAATCACTGTTACACAATGTTTGTGTGGACGGCATTATAGAGAAACTAGAAGAGAATGTCAAGGGTTTTTGTAAAAAAAATAGTATAATATCGTCTATTTAGAACAAAAGGGAATAAATTATGCTAGAAATTGCGTTAAAACGAGTAGAAATTGCTATTAATGAGATAAAACAGGGTCGCATGGTCATTATGATGGATGATGAAGATAGAGAGAATGAAGGGGACTTAGTCTATGCCGCTTCGTTTTCAACACCAGAGATGGTTAACTTCATGGCAAAAGAGGCTAGAGGGCTTATCTGTACCTCTGTGAGTAAGGCGATTGCAAAAAAACTTAATTTGATTCCTATGGTTAGTAATAATGTATCTAATCATGAGACTGCCTTTACCGTATCTATTGATTCAACTACAGCAGGGACAGGGATTTCAGCAATAGAGAGAGATGATTGTATCTCAAAGTTGGCAAATCCTCAAACAAAGAGTGATGATTTTGTTCGCCCAGGGCATATCTTTCCACTGATAGCAAAAGATGGTGGTGTGCTAGTACGAACAGGACATACAGAGGGGTCGGCTGATATATGTAAACTAGCAGGGTTGGCTCCTGTTGGGGTGATTTGTGAGATTATCAAAGATGATGGGACTATGGCTAGACATGATGACCTTGAAATTTTTGCTAAGAAACATGATATGAAGATAGTATATATCTCTGATTTGGTAGAGTATCGTTTGGCTAACGAGCAACTTGTCTCTCGTATTTCTGAAGAGAAAATAGATTTTATGGGTCTAAAAGCACTCAAGATAAAATATGAAGACCACCTTGGACGAACTCATAGAGTGGTGCAGATAGGAGAGACCAAAGAGTGTGCCAATGTCAAGTTTCACAATATTGGTACAGATGCACAGCTAATCCTTAACCAAGACCGTTTTGATTCACTTATCAACTCTATTAATTATATCAAAAAAAATGGTGGTGTTATCATCATGCTAGATACAAAAGTCATCTCGAAAGAACAGGCAAAAGAGTATGGTGTAGGTGCGCAAATTCTTAAAGACCTAGGGATTAAGGATATTCAGCTTTTGACTAGCAATGTTGAGACTGAGTTTGTGGGTCTTGCAGGGTTTGGATTGAATGTTGTGGAGAAGATTGGAGTTTTATAAATTTTATCCTTTGGTTACAATTAGGAGTAATATACTCCTAATTA
>NZ_JAACKB010000028.1 GCF_010892395.1 Sulfurovum sp. bin170 | reverse complement strand
AGGAGACCTTATGTCATTACCTAATTTAACCATTCCATTTGAGTTACCATTGGATATACCCGTGTTAATACACCCTGCTGTTGTTCATTTCGCAGTTGCTATACCTATAGTTATTCTTTTATTAGAGATAATCAATTTAGTCTTTAAAAGACGAGCAATCTCTGTTTTATCGCTATTTTTAATCATTATCGTAGTAGTTGCTATGGGTGCATCGTATTTTACAGGAGCAGTAGATGGCAAAGAGGCATACTCTCTTCTTGTAGCTGAAGGACAGGCTGAACTAAAAGAGCATAAGCTTTTAGGTATATATCTTGTTTATGCTTCTGTGGCTCTACTTCTACTTAAACTACTATTTATGGCATTTTCAAGAGTTGTGGCAAGACTCTTCTTTATCCTATTATTAGTTGGATTTATAGCTCTAACTCTAAAGCAGGGTAAAGATGGCGGAGAGCTTGTCTATAAATATGGAGCAAATAACGAAGCTGTAAGTAGTATGGAAGATAAGCTTGAAGAGCTTCAAGATGAGTACGATGAGCTTAAAGAGGATAGTAAGGCAACAAAAGATTCAGGAGAAGACAAAAAGAGTGATAGCAATGAGACAGCTATCAAACTAAAAGAGCTTCAAGAGAAGTATGATGCTCTTGTAAAAAATAGCGAAGAGTCTACTGATAATGAATCAACAGTAGAGACTTCTATAGATGCTCCAGCACCAGAAGTGGAAGAGATAGTAAAAGAAGAAGCACCTTCTGTTGAAGTTGAAACAAAAGAGGAGCCTACAGAGGCTTCCAGTTCAACTGTGAGTTTAGATATTCCAGCTGATTTAAATGAGAGCTTGAATCCGTAGGTTCGATTTTATCGAACGAATTGTTTTATGGGCTTTAATTATCTGTTCGATGATATCGAACCTACGGATTCCAAGCAAAAATATCCTCAATCAAATGAGGATACTCTTCTAAATAAAAACCAATCCCCAATAGAGCTAATATAAATCCAACCAACACAATAATTTTCACAACACTATACGGTCTCTCCCCCACAACCTCTCCACTCTGCCCATTAATAGCATAATTATAAATCTTATCTTTCCATTTAAACTTAGCAATCCAAACAGGAAAAAGAGCATTTTTATAGGTAGTATCACTATGTCTAGTATCCACAGAGCTTATCTGCTGTTGGTCTCCACCTATATCTCTTTTTATATCTCGACGGATTACCCTATCCATCTTCATCTTTGCAAATTCAAATCCATTGTCTAGTCCTATCGTGTACTCTTCTGATTCAAAACCAGAGAGGTATTTCTCATCAAAAGGTAGAAGTCTGCTCGTATCCCAAGGTGAGAGATTGTCCAAGATAGCATGAGAGATGGTTTTGGATGCTCCCACAGTTATATCATCAAAAGAGTTAGAGACAGCACCCTCTACAGGTGTCCATCTGATTCTAGCCTCTCTTTTGCTTACTCGCTGTTGTCTACCATTGACGATAACTGTTCGCTCTACTGTAACATAATACACCACACCTCTCTTACCACGGTATCGACTATAAGTTTGGCTATCATAAGTCCAGTGAGGTAGATAGTAGCCTACTAGTTTTCTATCTCCATCTACAAACTCTTTTAGCTTGTTGGGTGCAAACCAGAGTGAACCAATCCATTTTTTGAATCTTCTAGTAGCTTCATTGTCTGTTATCGTAAATGGTAGTATAGATTTAGGTGTAATATCTTTGACAAAATTAGTAATAGCAGGAGTATCACAATATGGACAGTTAGAAGAGATAGAGTAGGGAGTTAATTTGAATGTTACAGCACACTTGCTACACTTGACCTTTTTAGTAATCTCTTTTGCTCTATGTGTTTCCAAGAATCGCAAAGCTTTATGAAAATCATACTCCTCTATAGTCTCGCTAGATAGGGGAATATCCTCTGTCCCAGAACAAAATTCACAGCGTAGAGAGTTGGTCATAGGACTATATCTAAGAGGTGCTCCACACCCCTCACAAGTAAAATTTATAGATTGAAACTTCAAAAAAAATCCATTATTTATTATTCATTTTTAAATGGTGCGTTGAAAACAGCACCCTACGGAAGAGGTGGTGTTGTATTATCAAAAAACTATAAAAGAAGAGAATCACCAGGTTCCCAATCATCTAAACCTTATCTCCATACTAGCGTATCTCTTGTGATAGTGCCTTTCTCTATTAAACTTTTTATAGTTCTCATATCATAAGGACCTTCGCTTATATCATCAACGGCAATATGGTAAGAGGTGTCATCTCTAGTAGGTAGCTCTGGTGGAGCATCTTTTGAAACTATTCTGTTTGCCATATCTTGACCAAGAGCGATTCCTGCTCCCATGCCGACCATATCACCAATGCTACTTCCACCCTCTCCACTACTGCCGAGTGCTTCACCTGTTTGGTATCTAATATGTTTCTCAAGGTCACCTGTCACCTCTCTGCTCGTTCGTTTGTCAAGTGCCTTCTCCACATCATTAGGTAGAGAGATATTTTCTACCAATATTTTGGTAAGCTTTAATCCATATTCACCAAAATGTGGTGCGATTCTCTCGCCGATATAGTTAGAAAAATTCTCATAATTGGATGCTAAATCCAAAACAGGGATATTACTCTCCCCTAATATATTCGCAAATTTAGATAGGATAAGATTTCTGAGTTGTTCATCTATCTCATCAACAGTAAAGTGACCATCTGTTCCCACTATCTCTCGTAGAAAGTGTTCAGGGTCAGTTATGCGTATCTCATAGGTTCCAAAAGCTCTAAGCCGAACCATAGAGAACTCT
>NZ_JAACKB010000138.1 GCF_010892395.1 Sulfurovum sp. bin170 | reverse complement strand
GGAGAAAGATGAATTTAGCAACAACTATCACAAAAAAGGAAATCAAAAGCTATTTTAATTCACCTGCAGCCTATATAGGTCTGGTAATTTTTCTTTTACTAAGCGGTTGGTTTTTTGCCAGTCCATTATTTATAAACAATCAGGCTAACTTACGTACATTATTTGGAATAATCCCTCTCTTATATTTGTTCGTTATACCTGCAATTACGATGGGGCTTCTCTCACGTGAAAAGAATACCGGTACGATGGAGCTTTTGGCAACTCCAAAGGTAATATTTTTGGATGAACCTACCTCTGGACTCTCTGCTGTGGATACCAAAATGGTAATGAAACAGCTAAAAGAGTTGACCGAAAATGGAATTACAATAATCATAACCATCCACCAACCAAGTATCGATAACTATAAGTTTATGGACAATCAGATTATACTCTCTTATGGTAAGTTGGCATACTATGGAGCAACCTACCCCAATTCTATAGAGTACTTCAATCCAAACGGTGACAGTGAGAAGCTTATAAACAATCCCGATAATGCTCTTATAGGGTTAGACAATGCAGAAAAGAGAGTGGGCGAAGATAAGTTAGATGCAAAAAAAGAGAGAAATAAAAAGGGGCTATATTGGAAAAAGCAGTATAAAAAATCAAAAGAACACAAAGAGTTTGTAACAGATAGAGAGAGTAAAAAGAGTAAGAAGAATCTAAAAAATATCTCTGCATCTGGGTTTAGTCAATGGCTAACTTTGACAGCTAGATATATGAGGATAAAGCTAAAAGATATTGCCAATACCTCTATCTTGTTAGCACAAGCCCCACTTATAGCCATTATGATTGCGATGCTCTTCTCTGAGTCTGACTATATCAATATGCCTGTGACACTATTTTTTGTCTTGGCAATCTCGGCTATTTGGTTTGGAACGATTAATGCTTCAAGGGAGATAGTCGCTGAAAAAGCAATATTTGAACGAGAGAGAATGTCAGGAGTCAAGCTTCTGCCCTATCTGATGTCTAAGTTTATTGTTCTCTCTTTGCTATGTACCTTGCAGAGTGTTGCACTGGTAGGCATTGTTCAGCTGATGCTACCACTTGGATTTGCAGAAGCTCTATGGGAGGTTCTATTACTTGTCTTTCTCACCTCACTTGGTGGACTCAGTATCGGGCTTTTGGTCTCGACACTAGCCAAATCACAAGCCCAAGCTTTGGGGTTGATTCCTCTGGTACTTCTACCTATGATTATCTTTGGTGGTGGGATGTTGAGTGTCAAACAGATGAGTGAAAATGAGAATAAGTTTGCTTACTTTATGTCACAAGGTACGCCAACCAAATGGGCATTGGAGGAGATAACCAAAATCTATGTGGAAGGGGCAGACAAGAGAGATGATTGTAGAGAAAATAGCCAAATCGTTTGGAAAGGAGAAAAAAACAAGAAATATCTTGGGAAATCATGCTCGGATATTTATGAAGATAAGAGTCAAGAGTTTGTAGCGTGTAATGCGAGATTTGATAGCTGTATTGAGAGTAGAAAATTCAATAAAGCTAACTACGGAGAGCATCAATCAAAGACGGAGCTGGTATATATGATGTTAGCGATATTTATCCTGTTCCCACTGATTGTTGTGCTTATTATACTTAAAGGAAGGGATAATTTATGATAAAGAGATTTTTAGGTTTTACGCTACTACTAGTGGCGATGATTTTAAACAGTGGATGTTCAAAAGTGGTTCAGAGCATGGCAGATAATGTTGACTATAAGTTGGTCAAAGTAGATATAAATGTGATGCAAAATAGCCAAAATATATTGGGTGCTATCTTTAGTGGCAATATCGCCTCATTGGCAAAGGTAAATATCACACCACACATTCGACTTACAAATAACAATAATATGGACTTTGAGATATACAAAACAGAGTATAGAGTCTTTGTTGATAACTCACAGATTGCAGATGGCGTATCCAATGCTACTCTGACACTAAAAGCACATGAGACCAAAGATTTGGCACTGCCTATTGAGATAAAAATGGACAGAGTAGCTACGGGTAGTATGGATATTCTGGTGAGTCAAGATATGAGTAGGATTAAGGTTTTGGGTAAGAACTATGTTAGGACTGGTGCTGGTAATTTTGTGGTTGGTTTTGTTATTGAGGATAACAGGGTGAAGATTGAGTCTGTTGATGGTGTGGGAGGGAAGTAGTCATGAGTTCTGAACAAATAACTGGCTTAATCATAATAGGAGTCTCTTTATTTTTATTTATATTTAATACTTATGTTTTTTATAAGGTGGGCAAAAAACTAGGTAATGAAGAGCCCTATTGGTCATATCTGATTCCAATCTATAATATTTGGCTTCTTATTAGAGCAATAGGTGGAGGT
>NZ_JAACKB010000137.1 GCF_010892395.1 Sulfurovum sp. bin170 | reverse complement strand
TTTACCCTTGTTGACCCCATTTAGTTTGGGGTACTGAGAGATACTGTCAATCATCTGAATACCATTACCATCGAGTGCATAAAGCACTTCACTTTTTGGAATGGCTTTTTTGAGCATTTGCATATTGTCCAATAGCGTATCAAGATTTTGACTATTGGCATGGGCAGTATGAGAAATATTGCTACTCATAATATAGCACAGATAGGTTCTCGCTTTCTCTTTTATATCTCTGTACTCTTTTATCTCTTTGATTATCATTTAGCTCCTTTAGTAGACATCTTTCAAAACTAGGAACCGATGGTTTTAGCCCAATGCCAATGAATTAAGCTTTTTTTGAACCAAATAGTTCGGGTGTAAACACGCCGATTCCAAAAATGCGAATTGCATATAAGGAAACGATGGCTTCAGCCTCGCTAATTCATTGGCATTGGGTTTTAGCCTCGTAATATTCGGGACTAAAGTCTTCGATTCTAAAGAAGTCTAGTTTTTAACTATAAGATAGGTTAAAGTAGCTTAAAAATAACTTAAATTCTATTTAGTAATCTGCAATCGTCCAGAACTTTTAGACTCTTTTTCATCTGAAAATCTATGAGTTCTTACTTTTGTGTTATCTTTTCTATGATTTGAATCTCTGTGACTTGAATCTCTGTGACTTGAATCTCTGTGACTTGAATCTCTGTGACTGCTGGGGCTTCTATCTGAGAATCTATGGTCTCTTACTCTAGCATTATCTCTTTGATAGCTTCTGCGAGAGGAGTCTCTATAGTGGTGGTTGTCGTCTCTACGGTAACTATCCCTTCTATAATTATCTCTTCTATAACTATCTCGTTGATACTCATTGTAGTAGTCAGTTCTAACATTGTCTCTGTAGTGGCCGCGGTCTCTATCTCTAGGGTAGTATCGCTCTTCGTAGTAGTGACCACGGACTATCACATCAGGTTCTCTGTATCGGTGTTCTCTATTCCAATGATTATGACGATGATGCCTATAGGTTCGACGGTGGTTATGGCGAGGTGCAAAGTTCCCTCTTATATATAATCTATCACGGTAGGTGTATCCTGAGTCATACTCAAAATATATATTGTTGAAAAAGTATCCACTTCTATCAAAAAAACCAAAGTAGAATCCATCATTGTTATAGTATCCTCTACTGTTATAATCAAAATCTCTATATCGTTTGTTATATTTGTGATGGTCTTTTTTGAACTTTTTTGCTTTTTTGACTTTTGGTTTTTGGTTTTTTTTGAGTTCATAGCTTTTGTCCCCACCACCAATTTGTGTACCCAAGCTTATACTTGTATCTGCTATAAGCGGTGCTGTAGCCAATATGGATGTAATAAGTAGAGTCTTTAGCATGTAGTATCCTTTATCATTAATATAAATATTTAAGTTTTATAATAGTTAAAATTTGTGTAGTATTTGTTGTTGATTAGACTTCTTTCAAAACTCATTTGGAATCGGAGACTTTAGTCCCGAATATGACGAGGCTAAAGCCCAATGTCAATAAATTAAGCTTTTTTTGAACCAAATAGTTCGGGTGTAAACACGCCGATTCCGAAAATGCAAATTGCATATAAGGAAACGATGGCTTCAGCCTAGCTAATTCATTGGCATTGGGCTAAAGCCATCGGTTCCTAGTTTTGAAAGAAGTCTATTAAGTAATTTATAGTATGCTTCTGTTTATGAAAATAGCAAGTATAGATGTAGGACTAAAACGAATCGGTGTGGCTCTTAGCTTGGATGCGAATATCGTATTTCCACAAGATGCGATATTGCGTAAAAATCGCAATCAAGCAGCCAGAGATGTCAAAGCTTTTTTGGTTGAGTGGGAGATAGAACAACTGGTGGTTGGATTGCCAAAGGGTGGCTCTAGTGAAGAGGAGATGGAGAGACGGATAAAACATTTTGTCTCTCTGTTGGAGTTAGAAAATATAGAGGTGGCTTATCAGGATGAGTATGGATCTTCTGTTGAGGCAAAAGAGATAACTAAAGGGGTCTTTAGACATAAAAAAGATGGAAAGATTGACTCTATGGCTGCTAAAATTATATTGGAGAGATGGTTAGGTATATGAAAATTTGGTCTATTAAAAAAATTATAAAAGAGGTTGTTATTACTCTTTTGATGCTATTTGTTGTATCTATGGCTTTGAACTATCTGCGTAAGCCCGATACTGATACAGTTTTGCCTGATATTAAAGCTCTGTCGATTTCTGGGGATGAGATAGCTTTTGTTGGTGATGGCACCAAGCCTACAGTGATACATTTTTGGGCGACTTGGTGTCCTACTTGTAAGATAGAGGCTCCAAACTTGGAGAGCATAAAGGGTGAAGTACATCTTGTTAGCGTGGCTGTTAACTCTGGAACTGATAGTGAGTTGAGAGCGTTTATGGAGGAGAGAGGTTATACCTATGCTGTTGTCAATGATAAAGAGGGCAAACTCAGAGAGAAATTTGATGTGGGGGCGTTCCCTACAACATTTATCTATGATGCTAATGGGACTCTGCAGTTTTCAGAAGTGGGATATAGCACAACTCTTGGGCTTAAAGCAAGATTAAGTTTAATACGATAAAAAACTTTTAATACTGTTCTTAACCCTATATAGTATAATTTTGACATGAAAAAGATTATTTTACTACTTATACTAACTATGGGGTTGCTAGATGCAACTGAATACCGTTTGATACATCTAAAAAAAGGTGCAAAATTAAATGTAAGAGAGATACCAGTTGTAAACTCTCGTACAGCTGTTGGAACACTGCCTTCTAATGCGATTGGTATCACAATCAGAGAGTGTAAATACAACAAACAGGGCAGAGAGTGGTGCTATATCTCTTATCCTATAGGTGGAAAACATATCGAGGGTTGGATTAGTCGCTACTATCTGGAACCAATGGATGAGTGGTTTGCTTCAAAGCTCTATATCAAAAATTTTTTGCGAAACTACTATATGGCTGATGAGGAGAACTTTTTAGATAAGCTAAATGTTTTTTACCATTTTCCGATGCAACAGTATATGTGGAAAAAGAGTGTAAGCCACATGCAGTTGCGTTCCAAAAAAGTCTCTTTTTATAAAAAATGGCCTAAACGAAGCTACAACATGACATATATGAAGATTTTGAAACGCAAAGATACCTATATAGATGTACAGACCACAGTTAGATGGAAATTTAAAAACTATAAAGATGATGAGTCAGGTAAAGATATTCAGAAGATACGGCTAGTTCATGATGGAGAGCAGTTTCAGGTACTTGCTATCAAGAATTTAAAACATACCGTTTTCCCTAAAAAGATAGAGCACAACACAACGACTGTGGATACAAATCAGACGATTACAGCAGATGCTGATAAGAAATTTTATATTAAAATCGGAAGTTTTTTTAGGCAACCCAATGATGAGTATTTCCTAAATATAGGTCGCAATGGTTTTACTTATGTTCAATTGGAAGATAAAGACCAAGATGGAAATATGGTGAAACGGATATATATTGGACCTTATGAGACAACTGAACAAGCTATGGCACTGCTTGAAAAAGTGAGGTCTAGTATTAATAAAAATGCTTATATCCAGAGTTTTTAACTTGATGTCTTTTCATTCCCTTCATCTACCAAAAACTGGTCAACTGCAGATAGACATCTTGGTAATCTGGTGTATTTTTACCATCATATGTATCCCTATAGACTAGATTGACCACCAATGGTAGAGCTAGATTTCCTCTCTTCCATGACTCTATACCACTCCATGAGAGTGAAGTTTTCCACTGATTGACATGACCACTGGTATGAGTCTCCAGAGCCGTTGTATCCGTTCCTTTAGATGAGCTATAGTTATCGGAATCTTTTTCGGCACGATACCAATTAAGTGCTGTTCTCCAATTGCCCCATGTTTTACCCAAACCTATATCATAGATTCGATAGTCTCCCAAATCTCGTGTTAGGCTCTCTTTGCTACTTTTTGGTGCTAACATCTTCCCTTGCTCAGGAACTCTTTTGGTCACTCTCCCCTCAAGCTCTATCCCATACTCAAATCTGCTATATAGGTCAAAACCATAAGCTAACTCTTTGAGGTACTCTGCTTGTAGTCGAATTGTTGAGCTACCACTGCTTATGGTGGTGTCTATGAGTCTGTCTGGGTCACCCTCTTGAATACCAAAACGATAGCCTGAACTTAACATAAGCGAAGAGTCATCTGTAGAGTAGGCATTCCAAAGCAGACCAATCGTAGGGTCAGCAAAACCACTGATATTTCTAGTCTCCAAAGGTTTATATCCATATTTACTAGCCAGTATCTCTTGCATTTGGGCTGTTGTTATAGGAGTGATACCATTTTCTATAGGAAGATAAGGAAGATTTGTTACCGAAGCAGGTTCTGTACTATTGAACAGTGGATTAAGTCCAAGATTTCCACCACCCACCGAGAAATTAATGCTTTTTCGTATATCACGATATGGAATAATTGCACCAATAGTCAATTTATCAGTAATCCCATAACCTGTGGTCAGCTCAAAATATTTTGAATCTATCGCCACATCAAGATTGGTTTGCCCCAGTGATGCCCCTGCACCATACATAGCAAGTTGTGGGAAAATATCTTGATTTAGATTGACTCCATCAAGTTCTGAACCGAGTTTAACATGCTCTCCACTGTTAGTATAGAACATCTTTGCTGTTTTGCTCTGTGCTTCAAATCGTACTGCCCAATGCCCTTTGGGAGCCAAATTGGACAGAGCATGTTGATTAAAGGTGCTTAGTTCTTGGGTTGCAAACAGTGGGGTAATGGTACTTAGTAGCAGTATTTTTTTTACGATAATAAACTTCTTATTTTTTAGGATGTTATTTTGTTGCTATAATTGGTTTTAACACTTGATATATCAATATTTAATAGCGATTTGAAATATTTTTATTTGCAATATTTAGGGTACCCACAAGGGGCACCCCTACAAAAAACATTTAAATGACAATACAAATGTAGTTCCTCTATCAAAACTAAACTCAATATGGCTAGATTTTAGCTTTTTAGCAAACTGTTTAACCATTTTTAACCCAAATCCATCACTCTGTTCATTTGGTAAAAAACCTAAGCCGTTATCTTTTATAGTCACAATTATATCACTATTTTGCTTTTTAAAAGAGAAGTAGATATGACAACTCTCCTGTTGGTGGTGATGTTTCACAGCATTGGTTAGCACCTCATTGACAATAACAGCCAGTGCCATAGCTGAATCCATCTCTAAAATGCAATGGTCTATCTCTTTGTCTATACGAATATTCTGTCTGCTATATATCTGTTCTGTCCCCTCTATGATTTTTAGCAGATACTCTTCACTGCGTATCTCTGAATAGGTATTGGAGTCCAACAGATACTGATGTACCAACGACATCGATTTGATACGATTAATCATCTCTAAAAGAGCCTGTTCATGTTCATCATTTTTTTTACGGGAAGCTTCAATCCAAAGAAGCCCTATCACCATCTGAAAGTTGTTTTTGACTCGATGATAGACCTCTCTTAACAGCAACTCTTTCTCTTTGAGTAGGCTTCTGATTTTGGTGGTTCTTGCTTTGACTTTTGCTTCTAGCAGTTGCTCATTTTTCGCTTTTATGGTGATAATCTCATTTTGAATTTTATGAAAACGGTTTGCCAACACAAAAGAGAAAAAGACTATCTCAAAATATGAACCGTAGACAAACGCGTAGTGATTAATGTCACTGTTGGCTATAAAGCCTTGTGTCATCAAAGAGAGGGTTAGCATAGAGACCATATAGGTAACCAGAGCGATAATATAATACTTAACCTCGGTATGCCCTTTGATAAACACATAGATAGAGGCGTAGATGAGAAGAGGAGTCAAGAGTGTTGTACCTTTGGTTACTATATTGAACCATGGGTCATAATCCAGTATAATCAGTGGTATGGTAAGCATCAAGAGTATTGATACACCATTTAAAACTTTGTCAATACGAGGGAGATAAAATCGTGTATCTAAAAATTTGGTTGAAAAGAGAATGAAAAATATGCTAAATAGAGGCACCGATATATTTAACTCTTTTATCCACGGAACCAAATCGATATGATAGGTTAATCCTGAATAGGCTAAAACATAAACAGCCGTAAAAAAGATGTACCCCACATAGTAGATATAGATGCTATCCTTAAGTGTAATAAAAAGAAAAAGGGTAAAAATTAGAATAAAAAAGAGTGTACCAAAATAGAAGAGATAGAGCAGATGGTCACCAAAAATATTGTGAGATAAAAATGCCTGTTGGGTGAATATTTTAAACTCACCATAACTCACCCCTTTGCTTTGAGGTTTGGTATGAAACTGGATGTAAAATGTTTTATGACTCTGTGGTTTTACTGTAAAATTAAACGATGGGTTGATGTCCTTTTTATCACCATTTTTTAAAAACAGTGCCAGTCCACTTGTCTCTTTTTTCCAACTCTTTTGATACTTTTCATAAAAGTTAACTTCATTAAAAAATGACTCGGTTAAATAGAAGATAAAATCTCTGTTTGGACTTTGGTTATGAAGCGTTAACTTGAACCAAATATCTCCTGTTATATATCCAAATGTAAATTTATTGGATGTTTTTTTATCAAATTTTATATTTTGGATGGCGTTGATATTTAGTTTTTGCTCTTTGTCATAATGATATTGTAGTGAGAAGTTGTCTAGTTGTTCTGTGTTATATTTTAGAGTGGTTTCTGCAAAGGAGAGGCTTATTAAAGAGATTAGAATTAATACAAATCTTGTTATCTGTTTTACCTTTTGAAACCTTTTTACTAATTATTATATTGTAAACTTAGTGGTGGTTTATTCTTGTTAAAAATTCTAACTATATCAATCATACCTTTTTCTAAATTTATCTTATAAATTATTGTATAACCTTTATA
>NZ_JAACKB010000027.1 GCF_010892395.1 Sulfurovum sp. bin170 | reverse complement strand
CTCCGATTCCAAGGAGTTTTGCTAGTGGTGTGACTTTAAGATAAGAATAGTCATTCTAATATTTATTGCTATAAATCTAACGATTTGCCAGATGACGCAAGTTCTCATAAATTTTTGTGTTCCTAGTGGAATCATTGTTCCAAATTGTGGGCTGTATGGTTCGATATGGTTTACATGTTTTGATGCCATTTTTTCTCCTTTATATTATTAGTTATGACTCGCTCCCATCGCTCCTGCGTGGGAGTGTATACGAGAGTCTCATATGCGTATCCCACCGAGGACGGATGGGAACGAGTCAAAAGACGAAGCTAAAGCTATCGGTTCCAAGCCTATTCAGGAATTAGTTGCCAACCTGGCTTAAGTTTTGCTTTCCAGATAAATACATGGTGAAGAATATGTTTAACCCAGTGAGCGGCCAGACCTAGCTCACCTGTTGTTCCATTCATATCTCTACCAACACCTGGATACTTCTCAAAGTCAGGTACGATTGGGAATACCGTCATAGCAGCAGCTGTTCCTGTAAAGAGACCTTTCCCTGATGATGCTACACACGCTGCACCCATCTCTGCCATATTGGCTGTATGAGTTGGCTCTTTCGCACCTTTTATCATATCACAAATTGAGTTTGCTACGGCTCTACCCATCATTGCACTTGGCATTCCTGTTCTTGGTGGTGTTGGGTTGATTGGTGTACCATTTGGTGACTTCATTGGCTTTGAGATTGGGTGTGGAGGAGCAAATGCAATACCTACAGCAAAAATATTTCCATAAGTTGGATTTTGAAGTGTGCTTGGCCAGTCAGAAGCTTTCCAGTTCTCATACGCACCAGCATTATAGTTAGCATCAACTTTCATAAATCCATTTGGAGCGAAGATAGTGTCTGTAATGTCAGAGCCATCTTTGGCATAAGCTTTAATCCCAACTCCTGCAAATGGTGGAATCAACATAGCAAAATCAAACTCCTGCTCATCCATTGTTCCATCAAGTGACTCATAGGTTACTTTACCTTTTTCAACTTTGTTAACATGAGCTCCTAAAATCCAATCCATTCCTCTCTCTGCATAGAGTGACTCTGCAAATACTTTACTTGAAGTTGCAAATCCACCCATATTGAAGTGAATACCACCCATACCAAAGTCACCTAAGAACGACTCATTGGTGATAAATGTAATCTCTGCCATATCTCTTGCACCAGACTTCTTAAGCTCATGTTCGATGTTAAAGATATACTCAAAAGCAGCACCTTGACAAGTACACATACCATGACCTGTACCGATAAGGAATCGTTGTTTTTGACCAGATTTCATCTTTTCTATACACTTTTGAAGCTCTTCTGATGCGTGTTCTGCGTGGTCTGCTGTACATACAGATACTGTATGCTCACCAAGGTTTGTACCCTCACCAAGACCTGGTGTTGCACCAAAGTTCAGTTTTGGTCCAGTTGCATTGATAAGATAGTCATAAGCCAACTCATCTGATTGACCCTCTTTACCTTGACCTGTGTACTCTATAGTAATAAAAGGAGCATCACTATCAGCATTTCCTTCTGGATTGATAGAGACTGCTTTGGCTTGTCTATAGTCGATACCTGCTTTTTCATAAACAGGTGCTAGAGGGAAGATAACCTCCTCTTTTGACATCTGTCCAACACCAACCCAGATATTTGATGGAATCCAGTTCCAGTTACTGTTTGGGGTAACAACAACTACCTCATGCTCTTTTCCTAGCCATTTTCTTGCAAATGATGCAGCTGTATGTCCTGATACACCACCACCCATAATTACTAATCGTGCCATAGCTTTCCTTTGTTAAATTGGTTTTTTCTACATCAATTATAAGAGGAATCGTTTTAAATTAAAGTTAAAATTATAAATTTTTAATAAAAATAATAAATATTATAGATAAATACTCATAAGAATAATTTATAATTATGAGAGTTATAAGGGTAAGTTTTTATTACAATTTTTATAAGTTGTATTGTATTTTTATCTGTTTAAATAGGTTGGATTACTCCAATTTATTTGAATAGGAGGAGTGAGATTCTCTCTCCTATTTAAAATTATTCTTTAGAAGAGATTTGTCTACTGTCTCATGATGTGAAGCGTTCAGGGGCAACGACGCTCTATACTCGATAATAGTAGGCATCATATAGGTAGCTAGATGTTTTTTTAGCTCAAAGAGTATCTCATTTTTAGGCATTTTTGTTTTTGCACTATAAACCAAGACAATCTCCTCCTCAATATCTCTATTTGGTATGCCAAAGACGGCACACTCTTTAATAGTTTTGAAATTTTGATAGACTACACCCTCTATCTCTTTTGGGCTAACTCTATAGCCATTGGTTTTTATCATATCATCTTTTCTATCAACAAGATAGATATATCCATCTTCATCTCTATATACAAAATCACCAGTAGCTATTACTATCTCATTAGGATTGTTTATCTCTATTAATTTGGCCAAAATAGAGATATTTTTAAATCTTTTTTTAGTCTCTTTTTCACTATTCCAGTATCCTTTGTAGATACAGCATCCCCTGTGAATAAGTTCACCGACCTCATTGGTTTTACACTCTTCACCATCTTCATTGATAATATATATTTCAACTTCGGGAATAGCTTTTCCAATAGAGGTTGGTCGTATGTGAATCTGTGATGGTTCAAGATAGGTAGAACGCAGAGCCTCTGTGAGTCCATGCATAGAGTAGAATTTGGCAGGTTTGTAGTAGTTATCTACCTTTTTTACCATCTCTGGGGTAATATTTCCACCTGATGATGTGATAACTCGTATATGGTCAAGTTGACTAGAGGTAGGAAGTCTATGAGGGTCTTCGTCAAACATTTTTGATATATGTACAGGCATAAGAGCTAGAACCGTTACTCTATCTCTAAGTAGATGTGCAAAAAAATCACTTGGTAGGATAAATTTATGTAGAGCCAAAGTTGCTTGGTTGTATAGCGAACAAAATATCTGATTGAGTCCATAATCAAGATTAAATGAGAGCATTCCAGATATAACATCACTGCCTTGCAATTCTAAATATTTAGAGACCACTCTAGCACCATCTACGAGGTTTTGATGACTCATAACAATACCCTTTTGAGAACCATCACTTCCAAAACTATAAGTGATAACAGCAGAGGAGTTATTTTCTATACTATTTTGCTGTTTTGAGTTAAAACATTTATAGATTTCTCTAAAAGAGACCAACTCATCTTGAAGTGGTTCAAATGTAATAACTCTACCCTCAAACCCCATCTTCTCAATATTTTTAATCTTGGTTCTGTCGGTAATAATAGTCTCTATAGAGGCATCTTTTACAATATATTTTACCTGCTCAGGCTTCAAAAACCGAGTAATAGGCACAATAATATACTCTGTAGAGAGCAGAGCCAAGATAGCTATAACCTGTTCTGAACTCTTATTTGAGTAGATACCTACCCTACTCCCCTGCCCTAGTTCTAGTTGTCTAAAATAGTTCGCTAGTTGGTTTACTTTTGTAAATAGCTCACGGTAACTGTATCTTTTCCCATTCTCTATGAGTGCAATTTTATCAGGACTTTGCTGATTTGCTATCTCTAATAGCTCTCTAATACTATTGGCTGACATTATGAATCTCCTCAATTCCTAAAGTCCAAATCTCATAATTTCTATCGGTTATAACATTTGGAGTCTCTCTGTAGTTCAATATTTTCTTATAAAAAAAGCTAATAATTTTATCTATATCCTCATCACTCAAAACCTTGGATACCCCACCTGTAAGCACAATACTATTTAGAATCTCTAATTTTAGACTCACATAGTCATTGTGGTGGTTAGATACCTGATAGAGGACTAAAAATATAGCCAGTTGCATCAGTGTAACAGTTGCCTTGTCACTAGAGTCATCAAGTATATGCTCATTTACTCCAAGATAATCAAGCAACTCATAGACAAACTCATTACTCTTAGCCCCAAATACCAAACTCTCTCGAGATTTAAATACCCCAAGCTTCTTAAACACCAACCTATCAAAACCACTACCTGTCAAGATGTTTTTATTATCCACCAAATCAGTACTATAGTGAATATCTGTAGTAGCCCCACCAATATCTATCACAATAAATGGGTCAGCTACATCAAAAAGAGTTTTGAGTTTAGGCAGAGCATTGTTTACAATATAGGGTGTTGAGTATATCTGATTTGAGGTAAATTTATAAAGCTCTTTTATATCCTCTTTACCTGTAATATCTGCCTGATATAGATTGGTTAGATAGGCTTTTAGTTCATCTTCTCTAATATGAAGCTTATCATCTATTATATTTTGAAGTATCATCAGATTTTCTATATTTTCATCTAAAAATTTCTGACCTTCAATATTTCCAACATATACAATATTTTGATAGTTCACATCTTTGAGATAGGCTATAAGTTTCTCATCAAACTTAGACTCTACCCCATCAATCCCACCAACTACAATCACCACATTTATGGTCTCTGCTGGAGCTACTGCTTCATCTATTTTAGAATACAAAATAGTATCAATAATATTTATTCCAGAGTTAAAAGCGATATTGGTAGCATACTTTAGGCTAAAGAGTGAAGTGACTCCAATAATAAGTGTACTAAGCCCACCATTAGCAGAGCTACAGATGGAGACCTCCTCTTTTTGGTACTTTGAGAGGATTTGAGAACAGTTGTTCACTAGGTCTTGGTGGATAGAAATATCAAAATTTCTAAAATATTGATTTATCTTTCCATTGTCGTTTGTTTTGAAGTAGGTACTTCCTATATCTATTTGTAGTTGGTTCATATGGTGCTGTCTCCTAAAAACAGATTATAACCAAAAGTTACTGTTTTCATCAAACACCTCAACCCCAATCTCTCTTAAAAACAGTGTAGTAATCCCCTTGCCTTTAACCAACTGCCTTTCAAAACTTCCATCATAGACAAAAGCAGATGAACAAGATGGAGAGTTGGCTTTAAGAAGAGCTTTTGTTATTCCCTCTTTTTTTACGAGATTCACTGTCTTTTTGGCACCTATAATAAAATTATGAGTGACATCTTTCCCCTTATTGTTTATAAGTTTCAGAGGAGTGAAACTAACTATTTCACTAGGAAGTCTTGGAGTAGGAAGCCCACCTGCTACCTCTGGACAAAATGGTATCAACTCATATTGTTCTCTAAGTTGAGCTAAATCTATAAGATTATTTTTGCCATTGTACTTTACATTTTCACCCATTAGACATGAGCTGATTAGTAGTTTCTCTATTGACACCCTACGCACTCCTGACTTCTATCCTCTACATCACTCATAGCCTCAGGAGATTGACTTCTCAGATAATAGGTAGATTTCAACCCATACTTCCAAGCATTCATATAAATCTCATTAAGATACTTCCCACTAGCCTTATCAAGAGACAAGAAGATATTGAGCGATTGCCCTTGGTCTATCCATTTTTGACGAATGGCTCCTGCTTTTACCAATATATTTTGGTTGAGGTCATAACTTGGAGTGTAATACTCCCAAGTTTCAGGAGAGAGATTTGGAACAACCACAGGAATCATACCTGACAGATTCTCTTCAAACCATTTTCGTTTATATACAGGCTCTATAGCTTGGGTTGTTCCTGTCAAGATGGAGATAGAAGATGTTGGAGCAACAGCCATAAGATAGCCATTTCGCATACCATCTACTTTGACCTTCTCTTTTAGTTCTTGCCAATCATGAGTGTATCCAAAGAGACCACCACGGTCAACTAATTTACACGCCTCCTTGTTAGCATTATCAATAGGGAATATACCTTGACTCCACTCGGAGCCTTTAAATGTTGGATAGATACCCTTCTCGACTGCTAAATCAGATGATGATTTGATAGCAAAGTAGCTTACCGACTCCATCACTTCATCTATCTTTAGGAAATGTTCATCCGAACCCCACATTATCTTGGACTCTGCTAACATCTGTGCTTCACCCATTACGCCTAGACCGATAGCTCTTGATTTCTCATTGGTCTTTTTGACTTTTGCTAGAGGATAAAAATTTAGGTCTATGACATTATCAAGCATTCTAATAGCTATGGGTACTACTCTAGCTATATCCTCTTTTGTATTGACTTTAGAGAGGTTTATAGATGCTAGATTACATACTGCTGTATCTCCATCTGTCATCTCTTTGTCTACCATCCATACCTGTTTATCACCTATGGAGTCGAGGGCTGTGATTTTTTTGGCTGGTTTTGTCATTCCACTATCTACTGTTATGAGTTCCTCTTCTTCAAAAATGTCTATACTTTTATCGCTGTAAGTTACTTTTATTTTGTAATAATTTGGGGATGTATTCTGAAAAATTTCTGTACATAAGTTACTACTTCGTATCATTCCATTATGTTTATTAGGATTAGCCCTATTAGCTGAATCTTTAAAGGTCAAGAAAGGATTCCCAGTCTCAAAGTAACTTCGCAAAATATCTTTCCATAATCCTTTAGCAGAAATAATACTCTTAGTTATCCCCTCACTCTTTTCAAGTTCCAAATATCTTTTGGTAAACTCATCGCCATAAAGTTCTGTTAACTCTCGTACTTCATAAGGGTCAAATAGCGTCCAAAGAGCGTCCTCTTGAACTCTTTTCATAAATATATCATTGAGCCACAATGCAGGAAAGAGGTCGTGAGCTCGTCTTCGCTCCTCTCCAGAGTTCTTTTTTAGGTCGAGGAAATCTTTTACATCTATGTGCCAAGGTTCGATATATACGGCTATCGCCCCCTTTCTTGTGTTATGTGTCAAATAAAAATTATCGGACTTATCTGTAGAAGCAAAATAATTATTTGTCCCTTGTACAGTCAAATCCATATACTCTTCTGAAATTTTAGGATTACTATCTATAAATAATATTTTATCAACTTCTCCTCTGTGATTTACTCCAAGTTCACCTATTTCTAACTCATCACTTCTTTTATAAAAATATCCATTCACACCTTTTACTGCCATAGGATGCCATTTTGAAGTTACAATATATCCATCTTTAAAAGATATTTTTATCTGATTCTCTTTTTTGACCTCTAGTTCATGAACTGCTTCAACTTTTTTGTATTGAACCTTATCTAATTCAATATTAAAACTCTCTACTAAATCACCTATTCTAACTTCTGAGATAGGTATAGTTTTCATGATTATTTTAAAAATATTTATCTCTTCTGTGTCTCTTCTGTCACCTTTTAATCTGAAGTTATGAGATAGATGTTTTCTTACTCTTGACATTTCAATTCTTTTATCTTTTGTTTGAGTCCAACCTTTTGAAATATTCTCCTCATTAGATATAATTTTGAAGTTATCCAAAGAGTTATTTAATTTATTATCATCAATATGGTCAATTGTAAAATCTATATCTTTTGGTAAATCAAAGAAACTCTCTACTAATAATCTATGTAAAGGTATAGATTTTTTTCCAAGAGTTGTTCGAACATAACCTTTTCTATCAAT
>NZ_JAACKB010000136.1 GCF_010892395.1 Sulfurovum sp. bin170 | reverse complement strand
AGACGAATATTATTTGTTCATGTTGATGGGGATGGATTTGTAGAGAGAGTTAGAGTAGATATGGAAAAGTTTGCAACAGAGTATCTTATAGAGAATATCTATCAAAAATACCATATTCCTCAAACGGTTTCCATTATTCAAGGTGAAGTTGATAAGATAGGGATGTCTCCAAAACTAAGCTCAAAGATGAAAAAGATTATCAAAGAACTCTATCAAATTCCGTGGATAGAACCTGCTAGTCATACCCTCTCTCATCCATTTATTTGGGAGAAAGTGATGAACCCCAATAATAAGCTTACTAAACAGTACCATCTTGCTCTACCAAACTACTACTTCTCATTAGAAAAAGAGACAAAAGGTAGTATAGAGTTTGCACTCTCTTTTGCCCCAAAATATAAACGGCAAGAAAAAATTCTTTTTTGGAGTGGGGATTGTATTCCGACAAAAGAGGTTTTGGCTTTTGTTGAGAAAAATGGAATATTAGCGATGAATGGAGGAGATACTACCATACAGAAGAGTGACCCTTGGCTTGGTCACACTAGACCTTTTGGAATTCAAAGAGAAGATTATTGGCAGGTCTATACAGCCCAACAGAATGAGAATGTCTATACCAATGAGTGGACGAATTCATTTTGGGGGTATAGAAATGTTATAGAGACATTTAAGATGACAGATAAACCTCGCAGATTCAAACCTATCAATATCTACTATCATCTCTATTCAGGCTCTAGGGTCGCTTCACTAAAAGCACTAGATGAGGTCTATAGCTGGGCAGTGAAGCAGAAAACATCCAAACTCTACGCTTCACAATATATCAAAAAAGCTAGAGGTTTTTATAGAACTGCTATTGCTAAAGTTGATGGAGGATATGAAATTCGAAATAGTGGTTATCTTCGTACTGTTCGTTTTGATAAGAAAGTTATTGTAGATATAGAGAGGAGTCAAGGGGTAGCAGGATATATTTATGATGCTAACCGAACATATATCACACTAGATAGAAGTAAGAAGTATAAGATAGTCTCAAACCCCTTGGAATCGGAGACTTTAGTCCCGAATATTACGAGGCTAAAGCCAAATAGTGTTCCATATCTAATTGATTCAAACGGTTGGGTTGAGAAATTTACTCATAATAGTAGAGAGTATAATTTTCATCTAAAATCAAATATTTCCATAGAAGCAAACTTCTATATTCCCTCATCATGTAGAGTAGATTTTTTGCAAAATTACTTTGAAAATGGAGAGTTTACTCCCGAACAACGGAGGCAGAGCCATCCGATTTCTAGCTCTGTAAAAGATAAAAATAGACTCTCTATTATCTCTAATAAAAAAGGAATAGCTGTTGCATTCCAGTGTAAATAATCATGATACTAGCACCTCTATACTCTCTATAAAAGAGATTCTAGGTATCATTATTGTCTTCTCCTTTGTGCTATATTTGGTATTTCCAAAAGATAATATTGATGAGATTATTGAAGGAAAGGGGCAAAATACAAACTTGTCTATCAACTACCTAGAGAGTATGCTACTCTACTATCCTGACAGTGTCAAACTAAAAATGATTCTGATTAGAAACTATGACTATGCAGGAGAGATAGAGAAAGCTCTAGCACTTACTAACAAACTTATCACAGAGATAGATGATAAAAAGATTTTAAAAGAACTCTACAAAACTGAGTATCTACTTAACAAAGAGATATACTTTCAAACGAAAGATAAAATCCTTTTACCTAAAATAAAAGAGAAACTATATGACTATTTTGGACATGCATATGACGAAAATGGGGAGATAGACTATATGTTTTTCTTTGGAGAGGCTACACAGATGGATTTTCCAGATTTGAAATATATCGCTCTAGTTGGATTGATGGAGCAGAGACCAGAGTTGGCTGATTATACTTTTAGAAAAGAGGCATTTGAATTGGCATTGGCAACAGGTAAGACGCAAGAGGCGTATGAGCATCTTTTGAAACTACTTGAGTATGAGGAGATAGATAGGGAGATAAAAGTTTATGCTGTTGCTCTTCTCCTTGAACATAATGAGCATGAAAAAGCTAGAGAGATAGCTACTTGGCTATTTCTTAATAGTAAAGATAAAGAGGTGATGCAAATCTATTTTAATATTGCTTTGCACTCAAATAGTGATATAAATGCCACAAGAGAACTCGTATCACTCTATCGAAACAGTAGAGAGTTGAAAGCTAATGATATACAGATTATCCTAAACTCTCTACTACAGGTTGGAGATACGGAGGGGGCAGGTATCTTTGCTATCTCTCTATTTGATACCCACAGAGATAGTTTTGATGAGGTGGCTACAGTGTCAGCAATCAATAGTTTAGTCTACAGTGAGAAGTTAGATTCTGCTTTGGAGATTTCACTCTATGCTTACAGGGAATTCAACACTACCAAGTGGCTAGATAAGAGCATACAACTCTCCACTTGGTTAGGCAAAATGGATGATGTTGTAGAGTTAAATATGGAGGGGTACAGAGTATATAGAGGCTTAAAATATGAGCAGTATCTTTTGGACTCGACAACACTTGATAACGCATATGAGATATTGGGAGAGATATACAAACAAAAGCTAGAGAGTGGGGATTACTCTATGGTAGAAAAGGTTTCAGAGTACTATAACTATATAGGAGAGATTCCCCAAGCAGAGAAGTATTTTTTGGAACTTTTTAGAGAGGATAATCATCAAAACATACATAGAGAGACGATAAGTTTCTCTTACAAAAATAGCCACTTTAGAGAGGGGTTAAAACTATATGAAAGTTACAAAAAAAGATATGGAGTAGATAAAGCTCTGCAACAAGAGTCTATAACAAAACTTCTAGCACTAAAGCAGTTCAAAAGAGCATACTACTTTAGCCAAGAGTTAGAGAAGCACGATAGGTATGATAAAAAACTAACAGATTTAGCATGGATTTATAGAGACTATAGATATATCTATGATATTTTTTGGAAGAGAGAGAGACAAGGTGAGTTAACAGCAACTAATTATGAAAAACTAATATACTTAGAGAAATCTTTTGAGAAAAAGGGCAAACTAGCCTATCTATATAAAAAGGTTTGGAAAAAAACAGGTAGAGCAGTTTTCCTACACTCTCTGCTCTCATTTTATATAGAGAACAGAGAGTTAGAGAGATTCAAATCACTTATAGAGTCGCTAAGTTCCAAAGAGAAAAAAAGTTTAGAAAAAGATATAAACTACAATATACTTTTGGCAAACTACTATATGCAAACCTCTAAAAACTGTTTTGGAAACGGAGAGTTTACTCCCGAACAACGGAGGCAGAGCCTTCCGATTCCAAGTTATTCAAGAAATCTAATAAAAAAGGCAAAAAAGAGTTTTATACATGCACTAAAATTGGATAGACAAAATGCCTCAACTCATCAAGCCTACTTGTGGTTTCTAATAGACAACCAACTAAGCAATGCCCTAAAAAAAGAGATAACCCTACTTAGAAAAAATCCAAAACTACAAGCCCAAGTGGGATTTGCTTCTGTTGTTGGCTCTTTGATGTTACAACAGACCGACCTAGCTCTGCGTTGGCTAAAGCCCCTTCTAAAATCAAGCGATAATATAGAGTATCAAGTAGTATATGCAGATATACTCCAACTACAAGATAGAGAGGCAGGGGCGAGTAAGATAAGGCTCAAACTATTTAAACGACTAAACCAAATGGTCAAAAAATCACCAAAACTTCTAAAAGATAAAGCATTTGCTAGAGTCTATCTACGAATGGTTCTGTTTTATGAGACCCCCTATGAGAAAAAAGCTATCTATTTCAAGAGATTCAAATCTCTATTTAAAGAGAAAGATTTTGCCGAAATAGAGATAAGTTGGTATGCATACAACCAAAGTGACGACAAAGCGAAGTATCTAACATACAAATCTAAACTAGATATACCTTGGTTAAACCTATATCTGGCTATGAGCAGAGATAACAAGAGATTAAAACAAAAATTACTGCAAAATGATAAATCAATATTGGCATTTAGAGATAGAGTCATAGCCTCCATCGACATAGGCGACAGAGCAGGAGCATACACCCTAGCATTCAAAGGGCTAGAAGATAACAGTAGAGACACCGACCTATACAAGATATTTGATGAGATGATAAACTCTGACTATCCAAAAGGAGAACTAAGCTCCAAGTATAAAAACCTATCACCAAATATATCTCTCATAGAGAACCAAATAAGCTACCGATGGCAACTCTATAAAGGGTTAGAGTCAAAACTAGCTTTTACTCAATATAAATACCAACGAAATAGAGATAGAGACCTACAAGATGATACCTTGGCACTATCCCTAAAAAATAGTGATAAGAAATTTCTGTGGGATTTCACCATAGCAAAACACAGCTCAGAGGAGAAGTTTGTAAGCTCCAAACTAGAGTTGGAGTACAGACTAAGCGAACTATCTTTTGGTATAAAATCAAAATACCAAAACAGAAGCAGACAGACACCCAAATTACAGACCCAAGCAGTGGAGAATTCAATAGAACTAAAGATAAAAAAACCTCTAAGCAGAAGAGTTCAACTAGCTATGACATACAGAGAGAGCCAACATAAAAAAGAGGATATGACAGAGATAGGCGACTCTACACACATACGGCTAGGTGCAAACTATCTCCTAAGAGAAGGTTATCCTGACATTAGATTCTCTGCTTACATCAACAATAACCAATATGAAAATAAAAATGGGTACGAATTACTTCCAAAAGATTTTTTAGAACTTGGTACACAATTTAGTATAGGAACAACTGGACAGAATAGGATACAGAGAAGCTGGAGACCATTTGGAACAGTTGGTATAGCTGTAAATGATAGAGAAGAGATAGGAACCAGTCTCTCTTTTGGTATCTCTGGAGCATTAAAGGGGAAGGACAGTTTGAATCTTTCGTTTGACTATAGCAAGGGGATGGATATGATTTTATCTCCCTCTTATGGGGGGCATTTGGATTATCGGTTTTAGGATTACACTTCCAAATTTTTCTCTTTTATATCTTTTTTAAACTCTCTATCTCTTCTATACTTAGACCTGTTTTTATAGATATAGTCTCCACATCTAAAACATCCAATAGATTTTTGGCAATCTCTATTTTTTCTTGTTCAATCCCCTGTTCAATCCCTTTTTCCATTCCTTGCTCAATTCCCTGTTCAATTCCCTGTTCAATTCCTTCTTTAACCCCTTCATGTTTACCCAGACCATAAGAGGAAAATATCATACTAGCTTCATAATGCAGATTACTTTGATATTTACTATAAGCTATCCTCTCCTCCTTTTTTAGGTTAATAACATCAAACTCTTTTTGAGCCTTT
>NZ_JAACKB010000135.1 GCF_010892395.1 Sulfurovum sp. bin170 | reverse complement strand
TAATCAGCTCATATATCCAACACTATATCAATATAACTGATGCGTCAGAGTCACTAAGAACACAATATTTTGATGAATATAGTTTTGAGAGTGCCAAAGCCTATCTATCACAAAATTCCCTCTTTGGAGGAACCAATCTTCTTATTATAAAAAGAGATAAAAAAATACCTAAAAAAGAGCTAGATACCCTAATAGAACTTGTAAACAAAAACGCCGATAACTACCTTATATTTGAGTATCAAGGTCAAGCAAAAGATGCAAAAAGCCTACAGAACTCATTCTCACCGAAAAAAGGTGCAAACTGGCTTAGACTCTTTGAGCCAAATATGAGAGAGAGTATAGAGATATTACAGAAAAAAGCAGGGCAAATCGGTTTGGATATTGACCACTATGCATTGCAACATCTTATGCTACTGCTCAATAATAATCTAACACTCTGTACCAATGAACTCAACAAGTTAGCCATCTTAGAGGAGAAAGTAACATCTAAAGATATAGATAGATTGGTCTATTCAACTGCACCACTAGCTATTGAACAGCTTCTCATTGCACTATTTGAAAAAAAGCCAATTGTAGAGACCATGAACAGACTTCTCGAACTGGGCGTTGATGAGTTCTCAATTTTGCGTTCTACCCAGTTTTTTACCAATCAAATCTTTCTATTTCATGCATTTATGAAACTCAATGGTCACATAGATTCAAAAGCGATACTAGGATACAGACTACCAAAACAGATAGAGGATGAGAGAGCCACTCTAGCTCTTAGAATAAAGAGTTCTACTCTGTTGAAGATATTTGAACATCTTTTGGAGTTAGAGTTGAAGTTAAAGAGTAGCTCACCGAGCAGTAGAGAACTACTTCTCTATGGTGGATTTATTAAGTTGCAGAGTTATCTCTGATTATCTTAATGTGAACTCCTAGCCAAGCCACAAAAAAAGTCTAAAACCCACCTCTTCCATAAAAATGTCCACTCTCACCACATTATACCAGTATGTGGAGTAGAAATAGGACTTTAATCACATTAATGGTATGATAATAGTATGAACAAAATAACAGTAAAAATTAGGAGTTAAAAATGGTTAGAAAAACCATCACCATTCAAAATGATTTGTTAAGTAGTTTAGAGTTAAATCAAATCATTGGTCAATACAAATCTTTTTCTGAATTGGTATCATCAGCCCTACAATTGATGATAGAGAAGCAACAGAAAGAGCAGTATAAAAAAGCACTCATCAAAGCATCAAATGATAAGCTTTATATCCAAGATATGCAAGAGATAGAGGATGATTTCAGGTTTGTAGATAGTGAAAGATTTTAGATGAATCAGTATGATGTCTATTTGGCTGACCTAAATCTAACTATTGGCAGGGAACAGAGAGGAAGAAGACCTGTGCTAATTATCTCAAACCGTTATGAAAATCTACTTGATGTTTTAACGATTTTGCCTATCACTTCACTAAAAGAGGGCAGAAGAGTCTATCCCAATGAGGTTCTTTTGAAAAGTGAATTGGAAAAGCCCTCCATTTTACTCTGTCAACAGATAAGAACTATTTCAAAAAAGAGACTGATTAAGAAGTTGACAACTATTGAAAATCCCTATACAAAAAAAGAGATAGAGAAGGTATTGTGTCGGCGATTTGAGGAGATGGAGTAGATGCAGATGGTCTTTTGCTAAATGATGAACTAAGTAGGTGACCAATATTATATTCATTCGGAATCGGAGACTTTAGTCCCGAATATAGCGAGGCTAAAGCCATCGATTCCAATCTTTTTGAAATTAATTTTG
>NZ_JAACKB010000134.1 GCF_010892395.1 Sulfurovum sp. bin170 | reverse complement strand
TCAATAAAAGAATAATGTTATGGAATATATAAAATCATTAACTCAGCTATTCTCTATATCTTGTTTCGTGACTAAATACAGTGGTTCAAGAATGAGTGAAGAGCAACAGGAGTTTGATAGACAAAAAAAACTATGGAACTCAAAGAAGATAGAAAACTACTCTTATATACTAGATATATCATGCTACTCTTTTCCTGAGGAGAAGAAAAAGATTGTTGTAGCTAACAACAGAATAGTGGATGCTACATTTGTACCTAGCCATACAGAGATAGAGAGTGGTAGAAAAAAATATCTTAAGACAATAGATGACTATTTTGATATAATTCAAAAAGAGATAGAGGATAGAAGCAGTAAATTAACAGTTGTTTATAACAAAGAGTATGGATACCCTGCATATATATATAAAACCGCAGAGGTAGCCGAAGAGGATGTCGGCTACTATCTGGATAAGATTTGTGTTGCCTAATCTACAACAACTCTATGTCCAACAAACTTAGAGAGATTGTCCAGAATCAGACCACCTCTTCTAAATCCAAGTCCACAACCCTCATAAGCGAAAAAGACTCCTGCTTGGTATGAGTTACCTTTGTTGTCAGTAGGAAGTTCAACATACTCTTGGAAGATAGATGGGAACTCACCATACTCTCCATCTCTTTTCTCTATAACTTTTTCATTCTCATCAACAATAATAGTATTTGCACCCTCTCGACCAAAGATTTTTTTCTCAACCTGTGCTATACCCTGTAGAGGTTCAAAGCTTGTCTCTAGCAGTAGTGGATGGTTTGGATATAAGTCCCAAAGAATCTTCATAAATGCTTTTGACTGGAACATCAAAGTATAGGCAGGGTTGAGGAAGATTGCCTTTTGGTTCTCCATGATTTGAGTCATTAGCATAGCCAAGTCACTCTCCTCTATAGCAATATCCTCCCAAGGGTAGAGTTTAAACCAGTACTCATAATTCTCATTATTATAAAATACACCATCTGTAGCAGAGAATTCAACATCTTCCATATAGGCAAACTCTGTAACAAATCCTGCTTCACTAGCTATGGTTTGCAGAAGTTTAACAGTACTCTCTTCCTCTGGATTATCCTTGACAGAAGAGAACAGAATCTTCCAACCATCATAGTGGTTTTCAAAATCCTCAACATCATCTTCCATCATGACTAATCGTTTGAAGTTACTGCCCAAAGCCTCATATAGGTCATTGAATTGATGACTCTCATCCATACCGTTGACTTTTAGGGTTGCCCACTGTATGATAGAGGTCTCAAAGAGAGCCGTTGGTGTATCTGCATTGAACTCTATCAGTTTAATAGGTCTGCCATCAACTCCACCTGCGAGGTCAAATCGCCCATATAGATGCCAATGAATGTCATTATCCCAACTCATTTTGATAGCATCTATCACATTAAAAGGTATTCCTAGCTCATGAAAAAGGTCATTCTCTATCACATACTCACCAGCCTCTGCAAACATCTCATAAAGCTCATTGACAGCTTCATAATAAGCATCAGCCTCATCAGGGGTAATCTCTACTATCTCATCTGCTATATAGGAAGTGGCATCTGGGTCTGTATGCCAATAAAACCCTATACCCTCCAAAAACTTATTGTCAGGTATCTTGACAGGTTTTAGTCTCATCTCTTAACCACCAAATCCACTTTTTCTTGTAGAACTAGAGCTAGATGATGCAGGAGCTGAACTCTTTCCAAAGCCACTTCTTTTGGTGTTACTACTACTACTTGTAGTACCACTCTTAGAAGCTGACCCACCTGGTCTGCTCATACCTCCAGCCTTTCTATTTCCAAAACTACTCTGTGAACGAGAGTAAGCTTGTGGAGAACGATAGCTTCTTCTCTGGTTCTGCTGATAGTTTTGATTATTTTGAAGTTTATTCATTAAAGCAGCACCAAGCATACCAGCAGCCGCACCTGCTAGAAGTGTTCCTGCTAGACCCATTCCACCACTATCTGTAACCTCTTCAGGTGCTTTAGTTAGATTTGAAGTACCTGCCTCAATCTTCGCCTCTTCATCCTTAATAAGCTTATCAAGCTCTGCATCGCTCAAAATTCGCTCTGTTCCATTAACATCTTGCAGGATAACACGAGTCTTGGCACTTGGAACCTCATCTACAATCTTATAGGTATTATTTGCATCAAGAATAGTGATGGTTGCACCCTCTTTTTTGACCGCATCAGCTACAGTTGGTTCGCTTGGTTTCTCCTCCTCTTTTGGAGTATCTCCACAACCTGTTAGTGTCGCAATTAACATTGCACTCATACCACCTACTATAGTAGCGTTTGAAATCTTTTTTATATGCTTGTTCATAATTTTCCTTTTCTTCTAATTTTTTAGAATTTTAACATAAAATAGACTTATATTAGATAAATCCTATAAGATGAATGGAATCATTATTCTGT
>NZ_JAACKB010000133.1 GCF_010892395.1 Sulfurovum sp. bin170 | reverse complement strand
TTTTGACTATGCTCTGTTAGATTCTCCAAAGCAGACTCTGAATGGGTTGAGAACTTTTTCATACTTTTGATATGCTTGTCCCACTCTTTGGCAATCATATTCATCTGACCTAGACCACTATCAAAAGTCTCTATGGATTTTTTGAATACTCTGTTTGCATCTTTGCTCGTTGCATCAAAGTTTCTCTCTACACTACTGATTTGTCGCTCTATCTGCTCAAACTGAGTTTTGAACTGCTCTTTTGAACTACTCAAAACTCTCTGTGTCTCTTCTGAACTACTCTGTAAATCTCTCTCAACTGTTTTGCTCATCGCCTCCAAGTTATAACTCATCTGCTCATAGAGTTTTGTAAAGCTTCTGCTTAACTCATCTATGCTCTGCTGAGAGGTTTGATTGGCAGAGTTGATGGTTTTTTCTAATTTTTCGGAGCTAACGACCAGTTGGGTACTACTATACTCTATACTCTCTACCCATCTATTGCTACTCTGCTCTATCTGTAGTCCTGCTTTTCTAACCTTTTGAGCCAAAAACTCCAAAGCGTTATCACTCTCCTCTGTAGAGTCTAGCTTATATCTGTAGCGTTCTCTCTCCATCTCTTTACCAAAAGCCCAACCGATAATACTAGTAATCAGAGCCGAACCAATAGGTGCGATAATCGTATCAATATGCTCTATCATCTCTGCCCCACCAAACTTGGAGGTCATAATCAGAGCCACAGATGTACCGATAAGTGTATGTAGATAACCCATAGTTGCTACTCTATTGCCTACCTCAATATTGTCATCTCGCTCATTGAAAATAGCAAAAAAGCCCAAAATGACTAGCATCACCATATGCTGAATACCTACAGCCAAAAAGAGAACACCCACATATTTTTCAATAAACTCAACGCCAACATATAAGCCAAGCATCAAACTTACAGCCACAGAAAAACCAAACCACCATATCACACTAAATAACATTCTAATCATTCTCTATCCTATTTTTAATTTACGGAATCGGAGGCTTTAGCCCATGCCAATGAATTAGCGAGGCTGAAGCCATCGGTTCCTTATATGCAATCTGCATTTTCGGAATCGGAGGCTTTAGCCCCGAACAAGACGAAGCTAAAGCTTTCGTTTCCTAGCTATTCAAGTTCTCTATCATCTTCTCTGCTTTTTCAAACTCATGCTGTGCCAAAAGCTTATAGATAGGTCTACTATCAAAGATATGCTCTCTTCGCAAATCATCCATCCTCTTTAGAGAAAAAACTACTCTATTTAAAATATCTGCATCCAAAATATCTATCTGCTCTAACCGATTCTCCACACTAATACCAAAACTCATTACAAAATCCTGAAAAATCTCAATGGGTCGGCTCTTCTTAAGCTGATAAATACAAATCTCTGGAACATACTCCACACCAATACCTGAAAACAGCTCAACAAGGAGCCTCTTTGAGAGTTTGGGGAACTCTTGATAAGATTTTTCTGATTGCATAGCTATATCTTTGGGTAGAGTACCTATAAATGGTGCTTTGTCTGTATGGGTCGAGATGTAGACACTGGGTCGTCTATGGTCATCACCATATTTTATACTGCTAAATCTCTCTCGTAGAGCCAGTTTCATGCTCTTTTTTAAATGGTCTAAGTTCAACGCTCTGTCCTATTGAATAGACTTCTTTCAAAACTAATTTGGAATCGGAGACTTCAGTCCCGAATATAACGAGGCTAAAGCCATCGGTTCCTAGTTTTGCAAAAGCTTAATATTGGACGAATTATATCTCAATAGGAGTAAATGGGGTTTTAAGGAAAAGAATTAGTTAAACAATCTTGCTCAAATCAATGATTCTATCAGCTTTTTCAATACTATTCTTGCGGTGGGCAATAGTGATAATAGTCTTCCCCTCAACAAAAGAGTTCAACGCCTCAAGCAGTCTATCCTCTGTCTCATTATCAAGCGAAGAGGTGGACTCATCAAAGATAATAACTTTTGGATTGTCAAGCAGAACTCTTGCAATTGAGAGTCGTTGCTTCTGCCCACCTGATAGTTTGGTTCCATTTTTCCCTACTATAGTATCTAATTTTTTGTCAAGTCCAGATACAAACTCATAGAGTTGAGCTATTTTTAGAGCCTCATATATCTTCTCATCACTATACTTTCTTCCTAGAGTTAGGTTAAATCTCAGAGAGTTATTGAACATCAGAGGAGACTGAATTACAAAACCAACATTCTCTCTAACAGACATATACCCAATCTCTTTTATCTCTATACCGTTATAAAATATCTCTCCAGAGTCTATAGGATAAAGACCTATAAGAATCTGAGCTAGTGTACTTTTTCCACTTCCTGTCTCTCCGATAATCGCTACTTTTTCACCCTCTTTTATCTCCAAGCTGATATTTTTGAGAACCTCTGTCGAGCCATCATAAGAGAAAGAGACATCTTTTAGACGAATAGAGGCACTTTTTCTATCCTTAAATGGGTCAACTTTCATCTCATATTTTGGTTCACTATCAAGTTTTAGAATCTCATTTAGTCTATCTATAGAGGACTTAGCATTATAATAGAGATGAGTGAAGTTTATCAGCTTATCCATCGGTCTCATTATCACCCAGGCATAGGCAAAGATAGCCAACATCTTACCGATAGTCAAGAGACCAAAAAGCACCATCAATATACCCATAGACCTAAATATATCATGAGAGTACATAATAAGCATCTGCGAGA
>NZ_JAACKB010000132.1 GCF_010892395.1 Sulfurovum sp. bin170 | reverse complement strand
TCTCTCATATAAAAAGGCTTCAATTAAATTATTATTTATGGTTGCTTGTATCATTTTAAGTCTCCTTTTTCTATTTGGATGATTATAACATATCTCTCATAACATCTTCTGTAACTGTAGTAACCCCTAACTTCTCTGCCTTTGTCAACTTCGACCCTGCATCTTCACCATAAATCAAAAAATCTGTTTTCTTAGAGACAGACCCACTTACCTTGGCTCCAAGCCCCTCCATCATCTCTTTGACAATAGCACGACCAACAGACATAATACCAGTCAATACAACCGTTTTTCCTTTAAAAGGATTCTCTACAGCCTCAATTTTCTCCTCCACCGTAGGTTCGATGAAATCGAACAACTTCAAAACAAACGCACGATTAACCCTCATAAACTCCAAAAACGAGTTCGCCATCTCCCCACCAATTCCATCTATAGCAACAAGCTCATCTTCCGTAACATCTATCAACCCCAAGCCAAACTCTAAAGCGATAGATTTACCTGCTACCTCACCGATATGCTCTATACCCATCGCAGAGATGAGTTTAGCCAGTGGCACACCTTTAGTGTCGGCTATAGCATCAAGAAGTTTATTGATTCTCCTCTCTTTAAAGCCCTCCATACCCTCCATATCTTCAAACTTTAGACTATAAAGCCCCAATATATCTTTTATCTTCCCCTCTGTCACAAGCATCTCAACAATTCGAGAACCTAAACCGTCTATATTCATACATGATTTCTTAGCAAAGTGAATAATTGAGTTTACCACACGAGAAGGACAGTCCAGATTTTGACATTTAATTAGTGTACCCTCATCTAGCAGTTCAGAGCCACAAGTAGGACAAGAGATTGGACGAACTATCTCCACCTCCGTTCCATCCCGTCTATCATCCAAGACCTTGGTAATCTTTGGTATTACATCCCCAGAGCGAATCAAAATAACACTATCACCTATCATCAGACCTTTTCGCTCTATCTCATCGAAATTATGCAGAGTTGCACGAGCTATCATTGCACCCTCTACATTAACAGGCTCCACCTCTGCCACAGGGACGATAACACCAGTTCTCCCCACTTGCAAAGTGATAGAATTAACTTTTGTAACTTTTTCAACAGCAGGGAACTTATAGGCACACATCCATTTGGGATACTTAACCGTATAGCCCAACTGCTCCTGCTTATAGACCTCATCCACCTTAACAACCAAACCATCCATCATCATAGGTATCTCATCTCTTTTTGAGATAATAAATTGATAAAACTCCTCTATCTCCTCAATATTCTCACAAGCCTTGGCATAAGGTGGCTCTAAAAATCCTAACTTATAAACAAAATCCATCTTTTGGGATAACTTCTCTTGCTCCAAAAAGTTCTCACCCAACCCCCAAGGGTAAAAAGCCAAACGCCGTTTTGCCGTTACGGATGAGTCAAGTTGTCGCAAACTCCCTGCGGCCGCATTTCTAGGATTGGCAAAAGCTGTTCCTCTCTCTTTTAGTCGCTCTGCATTTATCGCCTCAAAATCATCTTTGCGTATGACCACTTCACCACGAATCTCTATCTGCCCCATATAATCAATAGTCAAAGGAACAGAACGAATGGTACGAACATTATCCGTCACCTCTTCACCTACGGTTCCATCTCCACGAGTGATAGCACGAACCAACTTTCCATCTTCATAGAGCAGATTCATACTAGCCCCATCAAACTTAGGCTCACAAAAATAGGGAGTTTTTCCTATATTTTTAACGGTTCTTTTCAGCCACTCTTGTACCTCTTGCGTATCAAACACATCCTCCATACTCCACATTCTTTTGATATGTTTCGCTTTTGAAAACTCATCACGAACTATCCCCCCTACCCTTTTAGTTGGTGAATCATCTGCTACCTCATTTGGATTAGCTGTTTCATAATCTGATACTTCATGATAAAGTCGGTCATACTCTTCATCTGTAGCTATTGGATTGTCATCGACATAGTAGGCGTATGCCCATTTTTTTAGGAGAATTATTTTTTGTTGATATATTTGCTGTGTCATTTTTTATCTTTATCTGTTTTATTAAGCTTCTTGCAAAATTAGGAACCGATAGCTTCAGCCTCGTAATATTCGGGACTAAAGTCCAATGCCAATGAATTAGCGAGGCTGAAGCCATCGTTTCCTTATATGCAATCCGCATTTTCGGAATCGGCGTGTTTACACCCGAACTATTTGGTTTAAAAAAAGCTTAATTCATTGGCATTGGACTAAAGTCTCCAATTCCAAAGAAATTTTATAAATTAAAACTAGTTTCTATCTAAACAGTTCAAATCAGAAAATGCCTGTTCAAGTCTTTTAACTACTGAAAGCTCACCCTCTCGTAACCACTTTCTAGGGTCATAATACTTCTTGTTTGGCTTATCTTCACCCTCTGGGTTACCAATCTGACCTTGTAGATAAGCGTGATACTGTGCAATATATTT
>NZ_JAACKB010000026.1 GCF_010892395.1 Sulfurovum sp. bin170 | reverse complement strand
TTTTTTTTCAGGAGAGCCTATCAGCGTACCTTGTGTTCCATCCAAACCAAGCTTCTTTAAAATTTTATCAATTTTATCGTCAATCTCATGAGTGGTTGTATCCGATGGTAGTCTTAGTTTTGCATAGTATCGTAACGCCTCTTGCACAGAGAGTTCAGGGTGAAGAATATCATCTTGTGGAACATAACCAATGGTGGTTTTTAGAACATCATAGGTATCAGAAGATAACTCCCAATTATTGATATAAGATGCCCCTTTTGTTGGCTTGTCATAACCATTAAGCACCTTCAATAGCGTTGTTTTTCCTGCACCAGAAAGCCCCATAAGCCCCACAAATTCACCTGGATTGACCGTAAAACTAATATCATCCAAAAGTGTTATTGGTCCCCCTGTCTCTTTATCTTTTCTAATAACGGTAATATTTTTTGCCTCGATATAGAAACCATCTCCATCAATAGTTCTCTTTTTCTTAATAACTGGTTTACGAGACGCATCCATAGAAAGTACAAAACTATGAATCCCCAAACTAATCTCATCACCTTGTTTAACAATAGTATCTCTTCTAACCTCAACCCCATTTACATAAGTACCATTGGTACTTCCAAGGTCTTTTATTGTGTACCCTTTGGCTGTTTTGGTTAGCTTAGCATGATGAAAAGAGGCACTAGGGTGGTCTATTCGTATATCAGATTTTGGGTCTCTACCCATAGTGATAATATCTTTTGAGAGTTTTAAATTTTCACTCTCTGGACTACTCTGCTCCTCCAAAAACTGTAAAATCTTATTGGTTTGAAGTTTATAGTTTCCTAGATATATCACCTCTCCTCTGCGTAGCTCATCTGATTTGACTGGATTTTGTTGACTGTTTAGATAAGTTCCATTGGTGCTACCATCATCATAGAAATACCACTGATTGTCTCTCTTCTCAATTTTGAGGTGCGATGAAGAGATAACAGGGGTATCGATATATATATCACTAGATGGATTTCGACCGATAATATAGACCTTGTTGTCGTCTGTTCTAAACATCTGTGTCCCTCGTTCACCAGAGATAGAAGCGACCTCAAACATCACATCTTCACTTCCCATAATGACCACCTCTCGTTTTTTGAGTTGATAGGGTTGGTTTATCTCTAGCTTATCTCCTCCTATAAAAGTACCATTGCTTGAACCAATATCAACGGCATAGGGGACTCCTCCCCTCCAAAACAGTTTTAGATGTTCGGCTGATACTCGTCCACTCTCTACTACTATATCGTTGGATGGTGACCTACCTATGGTGAGCGTTTTTGGCTCTTCTAGTTTGACTTGGTTTAGCTCTCTTAGAGTGCTTTTTAAGACTATGTTCATGCTATACTCCCTTGTTATTATTAGAACTGTGACCTGTTGTTTTCAGATGCAATTTTGTAGGGGTGCCCCTTGTGGGTACCCTAAACATGGAAAATCAAAATGTTCAAATTTGGATTAAAAACTGCTATATCAAATGTTAAAATGATGACAATCACAATCTATTCTCAATTTAGGGTACCCACAAGGGGCACCCCTACAGAACAAATTACAAAAACTCCATTTCAGTTCTAATTCTTTGCTATCTCATCCTTAATCGTCTCTATCCTCTCATCATGATTTGGGTGTGTTGAGAGAAAATCAGGTACTTGCAACTCATTTTCCGATTTTGCCTTGATATTTTCCCACAATTTAATCGCCCCTTTTGGGTCATATCCAGCTTTTTTCATCAGCCGAATCCCCTCTCTATCGGCTTCACTCTCCTGCTCTCTACCATAAGGCATCATCACCGTTAGATTTTTACCTGCCTCATAGACTGTATCTAGCACACCATGTAACTCTTTGGGAACCAAATCACCAAATAGCCCTTTACCTACTGCTTGTGGAATAGTGAGAATGGCATCTACTTTTCTTTTCATCCCTCCATGTCGCAGTAGCACATGTGCAATCTCATGAGCCATTACGGCTGAGAGTTGATTGTCATTCTCTATCACATCAAAGATACCTGTAAAAAAGACCACTTTTCCACCAGAGAGACAGAAGGCATTGATGGCTTTGTCTTCTATAAGTGCGTACTCCCATTCATACTCTTTGTCAACCTCTTTTGCAATCCTCTTACCAACGGTTTTTATCAAAAAACTTCAAGAAAACCCCGTTCTCTAAGACGGGGATGAATTGAAGAAAATTTAATATTTAATAAAGTTGT
>NZ_JAACKB010000131.1 GCF_010892395.1 Sulfurovum sp. bin170 | reverse complement strand
GACACCCCGACCTACGGTTTTCATGAATTTTTCTTTAGGTTCTATAATGGCTTGAAAATCTCCAAATTCAGACAATTTTTGAAGCTCACCAGCCTCTTTTGCAATCTCATTTAACCCAAGATTAAATAGTACTCCTTTGAGGGCATGAAAATCTTCTATAAGCTCTTTGGTATCTCTCTTCTCAAAATTACTCTCAACTCTTTTAGAGTAGGCTTCAATACTCTCCATAGCTTTATTAAAAAGCCTCTTAGCTGTCTTATCATTAAAACTTTTTTCCAGATGTAATTGTGCAATAGACCTTAAATCATTCTCAATGGTAATATCTTCTATCTGCTCTACCTTATCAGTTTGAAACTCACTATTAATAAGTTTTAGTAACTTACTCTCAATATCAATTCGCTCAAGAGGTTTTTCTATAAAATCATTCATTCCAGACTCTTCAGCTGCAATCTTATCTTCTTTATAGACATTAGCACTCATACAGATAATTGGTATCTCTTTATCAAAAGTTCGTATCTTCCTTGTCGCTTCAAGACCATCCATAACAGGCATTCTCATATCCATTAGTATTGCATCATATCTCTTTTTCTTTACCTTCTCAACAGCGATTTTACCATTTTCGGCTGTATCACACTTGATAGAGAAGAAGTTGTTGAGCATCTCTTTTTCATACTCTCTATTTAGTTCAACATCTTCAACAATGAGTATGTCCAAATTGGAGTAGTCTATCTCCTTCTTATTTTTCAACTCATTAGTATAAAGATCTTCAGCCTCTTTTATAAGCCGTTGATATCTAATTGGTTTGCTAAGAACTTTGTCAAAAATTTGCAGACACTTCTCTCTGTTCTCATCACCAAGGGCAAGTAGTTTTATATTTGGATTTACTCTTTTGAGTGTTCCTGCGATACTTGCTGTACTCTCTTTAAACACATCAATATCAAATATAGCAATATCATAAAACTTACCACTTGCTACCATATGAACCAGTGCTGAGGTTATATTTTCACTCGAAATATCATGATTTTGAAAATTAACACCGAGGTTAATGAACTTTTTGGAGAGATTTTCTACAAACTCACCTCGCTTATGAAACGACATAATACTTGTATTGTTAAGTGCTTTTCCAAGCTCTTTTTTGATACATCTATCCAAAACAAGTGTTACAGAGAAGCTACTTCCTACTCCAGATTCTGACTTGACAGTAATATCTCCACCCATCATCACCGCAAACTGCCGAGAGATAAAGAGTCCGAGACCTGTGCCTTGTGTCTTATCCGTTGATTGGAATGGGTCAAATAGTGTATCTGATATCTCTTCTGGGATACCTCCTCCTGTATCATCTATATTTACAACTACTTTTAGCCTCTTCTCTTTTAACTCCTCCAACTCTTTAATATAGAATCTAATAGAGCCGTCCGTGGTAAACTTAGCAGCGTTTGAGAGTAGATTGATAAAAATCTGTTTTACCCTTTTATCATCTGCTTTTAGTTTATACTCCAACATAGGTATATCCACTATAAAATCTATACTATTAGATAGTTTTGATTTAATCAGATTGGCACAATCATTTAAAATCTCATCAAAATCAATCTCCTTCGGAGAGAGTTCTATTCTATTGTCTCCGAGTTTTGCAACATCCAAGAGGTCAGAGACAAGAGCAAGTAGATGATTTGAACTCTGAACAATACTATATAGATATTTCTTCTGTCGATTATCCAGTTCAGTATCACCTAGAAGCTCACTATATCCCAAAATACCAGTTAGTGGTGTTCTAAGTTCATGACTCACAGAGGCTATAAAGCGTTTCTCATTGCTTAGTGACTCCTCTAACTCCTCATTTACTTTTGTCAAAAGATGAGCAGCAGATAGTCTGTCTCTATTGGCTTTTTTATATCTTTTCTCTAGTTTTTGAGTCTCTTTTTGTAGGTAGTCAATCTTCTGTAGAAGTGAATCTTTTTTATCAAAATTTGGAATTTCCTTTATTGATTCCCTTATATTTTCTATAAGCACCTATCTCTCCTTTTCGCTTAAAAGTGCTGTTACAAATGTCTCATTATGAAATCCATATCCACCTGGGAATGCTCCAATCTCTCCGTAAGCAAAAAAACCAATAAGCGGTGCTTTACTAGCCTTAAAAGCACTCTCTATCTCCTCTATAGCCAACTCACCAAGCACCTGTTTTCTCGAACAGCACGGAAAAACCAGTGCAATATCTGCACTGAACTCACATGAGTCTCCTATTGCATCTGTGATACTCCTACCAACATGCTCGATAATAGATTTACCTGTAGGAGATGAGAGTCTCACTCGTGATTTCTCCTCAACATGTCCAGCAAAAACCAAAGCACCATTCTCCTCATCAAGTTCAAGTACAGCTCTATAGACCACCTGTCCATTTCGCATGGTCACCTCTAGTGGATACTCTATGCCTGTTTGAGGCATATCCTCATTGCTAATATCAAGATAGCTTTTATAGAAGTCAATTGCTGACTTATCGTCTATTTTATAGACAATATTTTTATCTGATTTGGTAACAATCCTCTCTTTGCCTATACCTCGCCATCCAAATGCTCTAGCACCAGTGATATTGACTCTCTCCATATCTATAGCTAGGGCGACAACACCATGATTTGAGAAGTTATCTTTGGAGAATATAAATGTATCTTCAAGTATCAAATCATCAGCAGCAGCTCCACCAAAAACATACTCTATCTCTTTTGATTCTACCCCTTGTGTATAGGCATCATTGTCAAAAGCTAGACCAGAGGTAACAGTTATAATAGCTGGTTTAGAGAATATTTTGTTTGCCCAACTCCCAATCCATTCACCTATCTCATAATATCTATCATGTTCAACCTGTAGAAGTTTAAGTGCAATAGCGGATGGGTTAATATCAAGTAACATACAGACGATACTCTCCTCTGTCTCATTAACCCCATGCTCCTCATCAGCAAAAATTTCACCTGCTGTTGTGGCTCCAAATACTAAAAATTTGTAGGAGTTTAGCTCTACTACTAGTTTTCTAATATTATATTTAGGAGATGCATATATAAAAGCTAAGGAGGGTTCGAAACTCTTTTCAAGAGTAGTATCTATCTTTTTAGTCAAATCTTTTATGGAGTAAGCGTTTATAATTAGACTCTGCATATATTATGGTTCCCCTCTATTTTTTGTAGATGTTTATATATACAGAGTCTAAGTTCTTTAAAGTCAAAAGGTTTAAGAATAAAATTGTTAGCACCTAGCGTATAGAGGTGTCTCATCTCTGATTCATCTGTTGTTATGATAGTAACAGGTATTTTTGAGAGTTCTGCCACACTTTTCATCTTTTTGAGTAACTCCTCTCCATTCATCCTAGGCATATGATAATCTAGTAGAATCATATCAATATTATTTTGTTTTAGTATCTTAAGTGCCTCTAGACCATCACTTGCTTCAATAACTTTTATATTTGGTACTCTTGCTAAAAGAGCTACTATAAGTTGTCTATTAAAAGCATCATCATCAGCAATTAATAGTTTGCAGTCCCCTAAGTTATTCCAGTTCATGACCACTCCTTAATTTAATTTCAGCTTAATTATACCTTAAAGTAATTTAAGTTCAGTTAATTAATCACTGCATTTAAAAATCTATTTTTTACTATTTTCTGATATAGTTATGGAAAATTAGTGAAACGAGAATAGTGAATAGTGAAAAGTGTAGAAGATATTTTTAATTTTAGTGAAACTAGTGATGCGTGTGTGAAGTGTGGTAAGTGTATTCCTGTCTGTACTATTCATCAGATAAATGCAGATGAGGTAAGATCTCCAAGAGGGTTTATAGAGTTATTAGGTCAGTATCAAGCAGGAAATTTAGAGTTAGATAGAAATGCAAAAGATATTTTTGAGAGCTGTTTTCTCTGTACTGCCTGTACCGATGTCTGCCCCAATGATTTGCCTACCGATATGGTGATAGAAGAGGTTCGAGCTGATATAGCAGAGAAGTTTGGAATAGCTTGGTTCAAAAAAGCATTTTTTACACTTCTTCGTCACCGAAAACTGATGGATATTATGATGAAACTTGGTTATACATTTAGAACCTGTGGATTCAAAGATGATACCAAAAGAGGTGGGATGATACCTCGTTTTCCCATGCCTATTATTAAAAGTGGACGACTGCTCCCCTCTCTTGGCAAAACTAGTTTTATGAACAAATACCCAGAAGAGATAACTCATGGTGGCAAGAGACGGGTTGCGATATTTATTGGTTGTTTGGCTAACTATAACTATACAGATATTGGTGATGGACTTATCGAGATACTAGAGGAGATTGGCATAGATGCGTTTATCCCAAAAGACCAACTATGCTGTTCGGCTCCTGCTTATTTTACAGGTGATTTCTATACAGTAGAGACACTTTCCAAAAAAAATATTGAGTATTTTGAAACCTTTATTGATGATGTTGAAGCGATTATTATCCCAGAGGCTACCTGTTCGGCTATGATTAAACATGATTGGGAGATATTTTTTAACAATCATGGTATGGAAGATTGGGCTAAAAGAGCTAAAAAACTGGGTGAGAAAATCTTCATGGCAACCGAATGGCTAGAGCAAAAAACTGACCTCAAAGAGAGACTGGCTAAAAAAGGGAAAACCATCCAAGAGACTATCACCTATCATGATGCATGTCATGCCAAAAAAGTACAAGGTATCCACAAAGAGCCAAGAGCTTTATTATCTCAAAACTATGAGATAAAAGAGATGAGTGAGAGTGATAGATGTTGTGGTTTCGGTGGAGTAACCATGCAGACAGAGAAGTACCATTTTGCAGAACTTGCAGGAAAACCAAAGGCAGCAATGATAGGTGAGACAGGTGCGACGATAGTCAGTGCAGAGTGTTCAGCATGTCGTATGCAGATAAGTAATTCACTGCATCAAGCAGATGTAGATGTGGTATTTAAAAATCCTGTGGAGTTGATTGCTGATGCTTTAAGAAATAACAGTAAATAGAGGGTAAATATAAAGATTATAAGTCTTTCAATAGTATAATAAATCATCATAAATTAAAAAGGAAAAAATAATGAAAAAAAAATTATTGACACTGAGTTTAGGTTTGTCATTGATACTATCTTTGGGTGTAACAACTCTATTGGCAGAAGAGGGAAAACCACTAGATGAGGTTCCTGCAAGAGTTGAGCATACTCCATATACCGTAACTAGGGTTAGTTCTGCTACTACACTTAAAAAACTTGCCAAGCTATATTACGGTGATGCCAATGATTATAAGATAATTCAAAAAGCCAACAAGGGCTTAGGTATGAATGTTCCAAGAAATACAGAGGTCAAGATACCTATAACAGAGAAGTTCAAAGACCAACCTGAACAGTTGGATTGGCAATAATACAGAAAAATATGCTACAATCTGTTACATAGTTTTACTAGGGGTAACAGATGGAAGCAGAAAACAAAGAGGTACAATATCTACCATTCTCTTTTGAGGGAAGTGGAAAAGAGTTTTTTCGTATCTGGATAGTTAATATCGCATTGACTATCCTCACACTAGGCATATATTCAGCATGGGCAAAGGTGCGGACAAATCGTTACTTCTATGCCAATACATATCTAAATGGTTCAAATTTTGAGTACAATGCAGAGCCCAAGCGAATCCTTATAGGTCGGCTAATTGTATTTGGAATTTATGCTATCTTTATAATCTTCTTTGAGTATCTAGTGATGATGGAGGTTGCAGGGGTGATAGCCCTTATTGCGTTTCTCGTAATGCCTTGGTTGATTCGTCAGGCTGTTAGCTTCAAACTTAGAAATACCTCTTATCGCAATGTTCCATTTCGATATACTGGAACTACTTGGAAATTTTATAAATTTTTTATTTTTAACGCTCTTCTTTTTATTATCCTTGCGGGTATAGCTTCATTTGTACCATTTGTGAATATGATAGTTATATTTCTTTTAGTTGGTTATATATATGTAAAGTTCAAAGAGCTACTCATCAACAATTCACACTATGGAGACGGTGATTTCCACTTTAGTGGAGAGGTGGGAGATGTATATAGTATCTATTTTAAGATTACAGGGTGGATGATTTTGATTGGTATTGCAATAGGTGTGGTTGTGGCGATTTTAATACCTGCTATCTTTGGAGGGAGTGGAGCAGAAGAGATAATAACTCTTTCACAAGTTGGAACAGAGAGCGAAGGTGAAGCTGAAATATCTATGATGGATATGTTGATTCCTATGTTGGGTATATTTGCTATCTATCTTCCTCTTATATTTTTTCAAAAAGGTCTAAGTGATGGTTATCATTCAAATTTTGTTCGTGACAATACCACTCTAGACAGAGCAAATCTCAAAGGGATAATGAGTCCTGTAAAGTTAGGTTGGATTTCGCTTACTAATATCTTGGCTATTATCTTCTCTTTGGGTCTACTCTATCCGTGGACAAAAGTTCGTTATATCAAATATAAACTAGAACATACCTATTTTAGATGTGTGGACTATGAACAGTTTGAGTCGCATGGATATGTTCAGGGGTCAACTATTGGGGAAGAGACGGTTGATTTTTTTGATATAGATATTGGGTTGTAGGGTGGTTGCATTTATGCCCACCAAAAAGAAATTTCATAAATCTATCTATGGGCTTAAAAGCACTGCCATTGTCTTTACTAACAATCTTTATTGAGTCTATCATATTTGGCATGAGTTCCAATAAAAATAAAATTGACCACTGTTTTATGCTCTGATAAAAGTATCTTGTATCCTTGTCCTGTTTCTAGTACGGCGATACTTTTTCGGTGTTTGTCTCGTTTGCAACAGATAGAGTGGTAGTAGAGTTGGGTAGCTGTTTTCTCTTTTTTGTAGAGTTCAATTGTTTTTGTTATCTGCTCCTCACTCAACAGAGCTTTTTTAACAAGTTTTCCTTTCTGCTTTAGAAAGGATTTTTCATAACTATACTCCATATTTTCTATCACTCAAATAGAAACCCAATTCAGTTTGTAGATTGACCAAAAGAGTATAAAAACTATCAGCTTTTTCATAATAATCTTTTTTGAGCTGATTTGCAGAGGTCATATTTTGTACATCTTCAAACTCATCTATAAGGTCATCAAGTGCCAAAACAAAATTTTCAATCTGTTCATTGCTTAGTTCCATGTGATAGTAGTATTTTTTTAAATCATCAAAAAAAGTATATGCTTGGGAGAGAAGCAAAAGTTGAGTGATCACGCTTGGATTATCAATATCTTGTGTAATTTCTTGCTTACTACTCTCTAGGTTGTGGATATAGTTTTGCATATTGATTTCATTGTCAAATGGCATAAACATCTCAATCATAATTTCACTCCTAATTTTGGGTTGTTTGTTTTTATTATTTTAGCAAAAAAATATAAAGGTTTAGGAAACAAGGCGTACCTTGTCTCTACTTTTTATAAATTATGGTTGTAATAGCATATTGACATATCCTATCAATTCTATTATAATAAGGAAAAAAATAAGGATAATAATATGACACTTTCAGCACAAAAAGCAGAAAAAATTACGGTTACCATCCCTTATGAACTCAAAGAGCAACTCTATGCACTCAAAAATGAGTTTCAGACAACCATGTCAGCTATATATAAAGAGGCTCTAAAAGCTTATGTGGAACAGAAAGAGATAGAGAGATGGAGAAAAGCTGTAAGTTTGATGGAACAAGAGTACGAAAATAATCCTGAACTAACAGATTGGCTTGATTTTGAGGAGGATTTTTATGACTATAAAACAGTCTGAAATATGGTTGGTTAATCTGAATCCAACAATAGGTACAGAGATAAATAAGACTAGACCTTGCCTTGTGATTGGAGATGATACGATAGGAAAGCTCAAATCTAAAACGGTTTTACCTATTACAGGGTGGAGTGAGACTTATAGTTTCGTTCCTTGGATGGTTAAGTGTGAACCGACAAAAGATAATCATCTAACAAAAGATTCAGCTATTGACACTTTTCAGATTCGTAATCTATCAACAAAAAGATTTATCAAAAAAATAGGAGTGATTGATAGTGAGTTACTGTTTGTGGTTCACTCTATTGTTGCACAAACTTTGTCTGTACGATATAAGCTTGTTGTTGATTAGTTTGAAAGGTTATAGATGTTAATTGAAGCAGTATTGTATGATGGTAAAAGCTCAAAAGAGCATAGTGTTACTATTGAGTTTACCTTTGGACGGCGTGTTAAGATAGACTCTCATGGTATAGATGTCGCATTAGATGATATTGAGGTAGAGTCTCGACTTGGTAATACTCCTCGAGTTTTGGAGTTTCCAGATGGTGTGCGATGCAAGAGTAGAGAGAATGATAAGATAGACCAGATATTGCTAGATTTTAATATTGAGAAGTCTAAAACACACAAGATAGAGAGTTCATGGGGATTAACTTTGGGTTCTGTTTTGGTAACGGTGGGTTTTGTTTGGTTTATGCTGACAACAGGTGCTTCTTATACTGCTCATATTGTAGCCTCTGTACTTCCCCAAAGTACACTTGATGAGGTTAGTGTTATGGCAATGAATGAGTTAGAAGATGAGTATCTATCTCCTACTAAATTATCTGATAAAAATAGAATGATTATCCAAGCACATTTTGACAGCCTCACAAAAGAGGATAGTCGTTACAGCCTTCACTTTAGGTCATCAATCAAAATGGGGGCAAATGCGTTTGCATTGCCATCTGGAGATATTGTTTTGACTGACCAATTGGTTGCTTTGAGTAGGGATGATGAGTTTAGAGATATTCTTGGAGTTTTGGCTCATGAGAAGGGGCATGTGGTGGAGAAGCACTCTCTGCGAATGGCGATAAAAACAGCTCTATCAGGTGCAATTATTGGGTATATGACAGGAGATATATCTATCTTGGTGACAGCTGTTCCAACGGTTCTTATTAGTAGTGGTTATAGTAGAGATTTTGAGAGAGAGGCTGATGCTCATGCGGTCAAAGAGTTGCAGAAGCTAGATGTCTCTACTATCTATATGGCTAACCTCTTTGAGGAGTTAGCAAAGGAGCATGGTATGGATGAAAATAGCTCTATGGTTGGGCTTATAACCTCTCATCCTTTGACACAAGAACGGATTGAATATTTTAAGAGTTTTAATAAATAAAAATTTAATCCACAATCTTAACTAAATTATTAGCATTTTTCCCCTATACTTAAAGAAAAATTTAGGAGATAAAATGAAAATTTTAAAATTTGCAGTTGCTATAGCTATTATAGCTACTCTCTTTGGTGGTTGTACCAAGCAGGTTAAAACAGAGGTTTCAAGTGTACCAGAGGGGTATGAAGACCCTGATAAACTCACAACCTATGAGCTAAATAGAATTAGTGAAAAGATATATATGAACGAGACATCTGGAAATCCTGACCATTTGATGTTTTGGTCTACAAATGAGGTGTTTCCATCGTTAGGTATAGGGCATTTTATCTGGTATCCAAAGGGACAACCAAAGCGATTTGATGAGACTTTTCCTGCTATGATTCAGTACTATATGGATAATAAAATTGAGATACCTGAGTGGTTAAAAAAGCAGAAAGATTTGGGAGCTCCATGGGCTAACAGAGCAACATTTGAGAGAGCTAGAAAAGATAAACAGTTTGTTGAGTTGAAATATCTTCTTATGAATACTAAAAATTTACAGACACAGTTTTTCTTTGATAGGTTAAAAGCTTCTCTTCCTGAGATAGCTGGACATGTATCAAAACAGGATGCAGAGCTTGTTAAGAGAAACTATAATGTAGTTGCACAGAGTCCAGGAGGTTGGTATCCGCTGATTGACTATATTAATTTCAAAGGCAAAGGGATAAAATCTACAGAGAAATATAATGGTCAGGGTTGGGGATTACTTCAAGTTCTACAAACTATGAGACCTGTACAGAAAGGTTCTGCTGCACTTATGGAGTTTTCACGAGCTGCTGATGCTATATTGAAACAGAGAGTTCAAAACTCGCCACCAGAAAACAATGAACGAAAGTGGTTACAAGGGTGGAAAGTGCGTACAGACTCTTACGCTAACTCAATTCTCTAACGGAATCGGAGACTTTAGTCCCGAACATGACGAGGCTAAAGCCCAATGCCGTTGAATTAAGCTTTTTTTGAACCAAATAGTTCGGGTGTAAACACGCCGATTCCGAAAATGCAGATGGCATATAAGGAACCGATGGCTTCAGCCTCGCTAATTCATTGGCATTGGGCTAAAGCCATCGGTTCCAAGTTTTACAAGAAATCTTAATTTTCTAGTCTTAGCTCAAACACATTACTGCCATCTCGGTAGTAATAGTGTAATTTATAGCCGAGTCGTTTTGTAATATTATTTACAATATATAATCCTAGACCAAATCCAATATTTCTCTTCTCCTCTTGCGTAAAAGGTTCAAGATAATACTCTAGTGGATACTCCAAACTTTTACCCTTTGATGATACTTTTATGGATTTGTTATTAGTTATTATCGTTGCATGAGTATCTTCACTATATTTTAGGGCGTTATCTATTAAATTTTTTAGTGCAAGTGATAGCAGTTTGCTATCTGTTATCAATATCTCATTTTGAGTATCTATAGAGAGACTCTCTTTGCTACATAGAAGCAGTGTTATGCTTTCATCTATAATATCATGGATAGAGACTTTTTTGAGTTTTGGTTGAAAATTCTGTGTGGTAAGTCTCTCTATCTTAGCCAACTCATTAATTAGCTCATTCATCCTAGTAAAAGCACGAATAAGTGTCTTTTTGCTATTGCCATCTTCAATCATCTCTATAGCGATACGCCCTTTGGTTATGGGGGTTTTAAGCTCATGCATCATATTACGCATAAAAAGATTTTTGGACTCTAGTAGGGTCTTAATATAGTGAATCGCATCGTCAAAACTTTGGGCTATTTGTCCTATCTCATCATCACTTTTATTTGTAATCTTAATATTTATATTACCTTTTGCAAACTCTGCAATCTGTCTATTGAGCTTTTT
>NZ_JAACKB010000130.1 GCF_010892395.1 Sulfurovum sp. bin170 | reverse complement strand
TAGGCGTATAGAGGAGTTGGCTGATATTGCACATGCGTCTATTAAGCGTATTACAGGTAAATATGCTTCTAAAAATGGTGATTTGGAGATTGGCTATTCGGAGGGAATGCTCTTTTTTGAACTACTCGTTGTTAACGATAATGCACACACAGGTGAAGCAGAGGGTGAGCTTGTACTAAAAGGTAACACGGCTCTCTTTAGTAGCAAAGAACCAGAGTGTGAATTGGCGTTTAAATTTTCTGATAAAGAGGTAACACTTACCCAAAAGGGTGGTTGTGGAATGGGGCTGAATGTCACAGCTACGGGTCTCTATAAGTCAATGACCGAAGCCAATGCTCGTTTGGTAATTGGCAAAGTGGGTGATAGTATGGAGTCACTGTTTTATGCTAAGAGTGAAACTATTTATAAAAAGTATTGCGATGCAGGAGTAGAAGAGAATTCGGGGAACATTATATGTAAAGCTCGAAACAGATCAGGAGAGGATAGTTCTCATATCGTTCATATTTTCTCAGGAGAGTATGGTGGGGCTGATGGAATGCTTCCTCCATTGTCTGTGGCAAAGAAATTTACAATATTGTCAACCAATTAAAATTCTTTTCATTGCGTAACAGAGAGTTACGAAATTTTAAAATTTTAGGAATTTTAGGGTCTGATGATGAAAGCAAACTTTTTACTTAGCCTCTGAAAATATTTAACATTTTATGTTCTTTTATGCTAAAATACTAAACCTCAAAAAAGGAAACTTCATGGGTGACAAAGATTTGAAGGTTCAACATAAGAGACCAATTTAGCTTTTGCTTTTCCTCGATAAGTTATCAAAATATCTTCGCCTTTACTTAACATATCAAAAAGCATAGAGATATTAAATCTTAAATCTGTTGCTGTTACTGTTACTGTCATGCTTATCCTTTGTAGTTTATATTTAAAGTATATACTATATTATCTTGATTTACACTTATCTCTACTCATCCACCTCAATAGCAAAATTAATCCTCTCTAGTAATTTAACTGTTGAATATAAATACCATCAAGTAAAGCAGGATAAAGCTTTACCTCTTTATCAATACCTTTAGACAATTTATCTCTTGCCATTTCTAACTCATACTTATTTTGAAGATTGATTATGCTACCCCAAAAGTCAAGACAACTTTATGAAGCATTGCCGTTTTGTTAACGATTTGCAGAAATATATCTTCTTAGTGGACACTTAAACTTACTCATTTTTTACCTTATTTATTTATCAAACTTTTTAAATGACCCATATTAGGAAGCTTTGGATTACGAATAAATCGCCTAAACATAGCTTTTTTATTATGAAAAGAGAGTTTTTTCTGAAAATTTTCTCTTGAATTAGGAAGCCACTTTGGGATAGTAAAATCACTTCTACTCACAACTCCATCTTCCAGAACAACCGTAAAAAAATCTACTTCAAAATTCTTATCAAGTGTCACAACCATAGACCTGCGATGCTCTATCTCCTGTTTTTTGATTCGTCTTGCTGTGAACTTCTCTCCATCATGTCGTGTAGGTATATCCAAATCTGAAAATATAAAATTACCTAAACCATAGAATATATGTTTATCCTTATATATCTCATGGCTCTGTATCACATGTGCATGGTGACCGATAATAATATCTGCACCTGCATCTATCAAACTATGGGCTATCTCTCTATCAGAGAATCTTGGAAAAGGAATCTCTTGAACTCCCCAGTGTGGTTGTACAACTATGAAGTCCACTTCCAGTTTCAATAACTCTATATCCAAAATCATACTTTCCAGTGCCAATATAGCACTTCCATTGCTATTATCATCACCAAAAACAGGATGTGTTGAGGCACAACTGTAGCCAAATAGACCAATCTTTTTACCTGCAAACTTTATAATGGATGGATTATTGAAGTTCTCTCCTTTTAGACCTGCACCAAAAAAAGGGATAGATTGTATCTCCAAAGAGGCTTTGGTTTTGGCAAATGCCTCCTCTCCAAAATCCATTATATGATTATTGGCTAGAGATACAGCAAGAGGTATGGATTTGAATGTCTCTGCTATATATGAGCTATCTTGACATATATTTACCTTATGTAGAGCAGGAGTTCCCTCACATGAGAGTGGGCTTTCGAGATTGAATACAAATTTGTCTATCTCAAAATCTATCTTGTATGCTTTGTCTAAAACTGTATCACCAAAAAAACTTAACTTCACTATTGACCTCTGATTTTATAATATATATATCCCATAAATATGAGATTGTGGATAACACTTACTATCGTAAATAGTACTACTGATGCAATATATGAGTCAAAAAAGTAAAAACCACAATAGATTGATAAGACTCTAGCAATGGTAGTTACTATCTGTAGTTGAAGAAGCTTTTTTTGGAGACTTAAAATATTGTATATCATAGATG
>NZ_JAACKB010000025.1 GCF_010892395.1 Sulfurovum sp. bin170 | reverse complement strand
AATTAAAACCATTTTTTCAAATAATCTTATAACCAACCCCCCGAATATTCTTAACCTCAATACTCAGATTCTTTTTCAGTTTAGCGATATTCACACGCAGAGCCAAATCGGTAGGCTTATCTAAAAGAAGAAGTAACTCATCACGCGTAACAGGGTTAGGGTAGTTTTGAATCAGCGAAAAAAGCAGGTTTTTCTGCACATGCCCCAAGTAGAGTATCTCATTTTGATAACAGATCTCTTGACTTCGTAAATCTATCTCAAAATCTTTAAAAACTATCTTCTCTTTGAGCATCGCTGTCTTTGCCTTAATCCGTATTAGCAACTCTTCAGGGTCAAAAGGTTTTTTGACATAGTCATCCGCTCCTGCGATAAACCCTTTGGTGACAGAACCTACATCAATCATCGCAGAGATAATAATGGTCGGTGTAAAATCTTCTGCATCACGCAGAGCTGTCAAGAGGTCAACACCATTTAGCAGAGGGACATTGATGTCAAAAAGATAGAGGGAGTAGGTGTTATCATAACTCAAATCCATCGCCTCTTCGCCATTTTTTGCCCAATCGACCTCATATCCGTTTATCTTTAGATATTTGATGAGCGTCTTGGAGAGATTTGGGTCATCCTCTAGCAACAGTAGTTTCACTTTCGCCCACCTCCTTGACCATGACCATTGTGAAGTTGTCGATATTGGGGTTGTTTTATGAATTGTCGCTGTTGCATATTTTGCTGTCTCTGCTCTCCTTGACCATTGTTTGCAAAAGATTGTTTTAACTCTCTCATCGTCTCCTGTCGTTTCTCTTTGTTCATCGCTCGTAGTTCTACTTTGAGTTGATTCATTAGCTCTCTTCTATCTTCTGCTTTGGCTGTTTTTAGCTGCTCGATTAGCGTTGAGATAGAGGGAGTTGTCTTATCTTCTGTGTTCTTTTCGACTGTGTTAGAACTCTCTTCTCTATCTTCTGTAGTTGTAGATTTTTGGGTGATTTCAACTATTGGTTCAGTAGGATTAACCACCTCTTCCTCTCTCTCCACACTCTCCGCTATCGTCTCTGTAGTTGGTTGAGACTCTTCTGTTAACACCTCTCCAAAAAGGGTTAAAGGGAAGAGTATTAAAAAGAGACAGATACTTATATATCGTTTCATAAATACTCCTTCGACCACTATTTTACACTAAAATTGTTAAAGCAATGTTACTTGGTTAACCACGCCCATGCTGTCGTCCAGCACCATTGCCGCCTTGACCACTATCACCATGAGTATCAGGATACTCCTCAACAGTTTTTGCCCACTCTTCACCAGCAACAGCACACCCATCGGCAACACCCATGTTTTTCAGACCTTTGTCAAATGCCCAGTAGTGTTTGTAGCTACCATCTCTCAAAATATTAAACGCTGCCACAATATCGGTCGCATTTGAAGCTTCAGCTTGTAAGATAAAGTGGTCTAAATCATCAATATCAACTACCTCAACCATACATCCTACCTCCATCGCCGCCTGTGGTGAAGCAATCCCTTTCTCATACAACATATTATAAAGCTCCTGTATCGCGGGAATATCATACTGCCCCATCGGCATATCAGCAAACGCGACATCCTTGTCAGCCACTGGGTCAACCACATCTGTTAGATTATCAGTATTGACATTATATTTTCGGATAACCTCTTGCACGATTTCAACATGTTTCTGCTCCGATTTTGGGATATTAGCGAGTTGCATAAGAGAAGTACCATTATCGTTGTGATATTTATAGAGTACCATGTATATATCATAAGCGAGTCGCTCTTCATTGCCCATATATGCCAAACTGTCGATAACCTCTTGGGTCAAATTGGACTCTGGGTATTGTGTCAAATTAAATTCCATTCCCTCACCATGACCACCCTGCTCTGCATCAGGTCTCATTCCGTTGTTCCAATTTTCCAAATTTGTCTCATAGTGAGCTGATGCCACAGTATCATTTACATCAATCACACCATTATAATCCTCATCAACTGCCTCTGATAAATTAGTTGATAGAGCCAAAATTTCACTATCCTCTGATAGGTCTGATATAGAAACCTCTTGCGAAATTTTTTCAAGCTCACTGATAACAGAGATAGGTATAGTGATACCATTGCTTGGAGTATTGTCAACATCCATAGCCTGTAGAGTACGGAGCATCAAAAGCACCACCTCTTCACTATCACTCAACTCTCGTGGACTAATCAGACCCTCTGCTGTTGGTTCAGCTTCTCCAAAATTGAGTTTTCCAATAGAGAAGTTGACCTCTTCACCTTGTCGATATTGAAAACTTCCACTACTATCGGTTACTCCAGCCAAACCAGATGGAGTTTTATAGCTCAATCCTTCTACGGGTGCATCTATAAAGTAGCCTTTTTCAACAGCGGTTATGTTTGTTGTGTCTGCTTCTGATGTTGTCACCTCCGTATCTGCTACTGGTGTATCTGTACCACATCCTATTAAAAAAGCCGAAGCTATCAATGATAGTGTTACTAGTGTTATCTGTTTTCTCATCTTGTTTCCTTGTCTGACTATTTATTTTATATTGTAATTATATAGAGCAATTGTTAATTAAGTGTTACCTTGTAATTATATATTTAATACACTTTTAGCTACTATGTATTGAATAAATTAATTCTTGAATGGATAAAAGATGTTTGATGTGGTTATCATAGGAGCAGGAGCTAGTGGATTGGTCTCGGCAATAGTATCTGCAAGACGAGGCAAAAAAGTCCTTCTCCTAGAAAAAAACAGTAAAGTAGGCAAAAAACTCCTTGCTACAGGTAATGGACGGTGTAATATCACAAACCAAAAACCAATACCAAATAGATTTTATTCTAAAAATAGATACTTTATAGAGCAAGTACTAGATGGATACAACTATCAATCTATTAAAAATTTTTTTAAATCTATAGGATTGGAGCTAATAGAAGCTAAAGAGGGAAAAGTTTTTCCTATGTCACTTCAAGCCTCATCAGTGGTTGAGATTCTACAAGCAGAGTGCAAAGAGTTAGGAGTAGAGATTTGCTGTGAGTGTGAAGTTATAAAAATTGCAAATAAAAAAAATATATATATGATAGAACATAGTCAAGGTAAAGTCACCAGTTCATCACTTATTATCGCGACAGGTCATATCTCTGCACCATCGCTAGGTGGGGTTGATGATGGAGTAGAGTTTGCCAAGAGTTTTGGACATAAAGTAGTAGACTCTTTCCCCTCGTTAGTGCAACTTACTTCACCTATGAAAAACCTAAAACAGCTCTCAGGTGTCAAAGTTGATAGTAGGGTAAGTTGTGGAGAGATTCAACAACATGGCGATGTTCTCTTTACCTCTTATGGTATCTCTGGTTTAGCTATTCTTGATATTAGTCGAGTAGTAGTGCAGAAGCTTAGAAAAACAAAAACTGTAGAATTAGAGATAGATTTGATGCCTAAAATAAGCCATGAACAGTTGTTCTCATTAATGAAAAAGAGTCTACAAAATAGCAGTTCTAAACCAATGGCGTTATGGTTACAAGGATTTATCAATAAAAAGCTAATATCGCCCATCTTGGATCCATTAAAACTAGAAAACTCAACCGTAGGTTCGATAACATCGAACAAAAACAATCAACTGAAACAGATTGTAGAAAGAATAAAAAAGTTAAACTTCACAGTCAATGGAAGCAAAGGCTACAAAGGAGCAGAAGTAGCAACAGGTGGAGTAGATACCAAAGAGATAAATCCAAAAACCATGGAATCAAAGAGATTAAAAAATCTCTATTTCACAGGTGAAGTACTAGATGTAGATGGAGATAGAGGAGGATTTAATCTGCATTTTGCTTGGGTCTGTGGAATACGAGCAGGGGAGAGTATTTAGTTATTCACATCTTTCAAATAATATGTT
>NZ_JAACKB010000024.1 GCF_010892395.1 Sulfurovum sp. bin170 | reverse complement strand
GATCCTTTTACAGAAAAACTCCTTCTTGAAGCATGTTTAGAGCTTTTTCAAACAGACCTTATTGTAGGTATTCAAGACATGGGAGCTGCGGGGCTTACCTCTTCTGCATTTGAGATGGCAGGTAAAAGTGGGTCAGGGATGATTATGAATTTGGATAAGGTTCCTGCTAGAGAGGAGGGGATGACCCCTTATGATTTTATGCTAAGTGAATCACAAGAGAGAATGCTTATCTGTGCAAAAAAGGGGAGAGAGCATGAGATTATCGACATTTTTGAGAAGTGGGATTTGGATGTTGCTGTTATTGGTGAGGTGACGGATAGTGGAAATATGGAGCTGTTTTGGCATGGTGAGAAGGTTTGTGATATGCCAATCGCTCCTGTGAGTGAAGAGGCTCCTATCTTGGATAGACCAACTTCTAGACCAAAATATCTTGATGAAATTTCAGGTAAAACTATTGACTCTTATAAAAAAGTAGATAATCAGGTGGCATTTGAAAAATTGATGGGTTCTATGGAGGTGGTTGATAAGGCTTGGATATATGACCAGTATGATTCTATGGTTCAGACCAATACTACAAAAGCCCCTGGGACACTTGACGCAAGTTGTATTAGAGTCAAAGAGAATGGAAAAGCGTTGTCGATGAGTGCTGATTGTAATCCAAGGTACTGCTATATTGACCCACACAAAGGTGGAGCATTGGCTGTTGTTGAGAGTGGACGAAATGTTGCAATGAGTGGAGCTAGACCTCTATCTATTACAGACTGTCTCAACTTTGGTAACCCAGAAAATCCTGAAGTTATGTGGCAATTCGCAGAGGCGTGTGAGGGGATAAAAGAGGCGTGTTTGGCTCTTGATACTCCTGTTGTGAGTGGAAATGTATCTCTCTATAATGAGACAAATGGAGTATCTGTATTCCCAACACCTGCTATAGCAATGGTTGGGCTTAATGATGACGAGAAGAGAGTTTTGGCTTCATCTTTTCAAGAGGATGAGAACCATCTGATTCTTATTGGAGAGACTAGAGTGGAGTTTGGTGGCTCTCTATATATCAAAGAGCTATTTGGAGAGACCTCTGGAGCATTAGGTGAGATTGATTATAAAAAAGAGCTTGGACTTTGGGAACTTGTAATCGAAGCAAATAAAAAAGGTCTTTTGGAGTCGGCTAAAGATTTAAGTTCTGGTGGAATAGCAATAACCTTGGCTAAAATGTCTGCTGTATCGGGTAGAGGAGTTGTTGCAGGTATTAGATTGGATGACAAGAGAGCTATTTTTGATGAGTCACAGGGTAGGGCGATATTGGAAGTCTCTAGCAAAGAGAATCTAGAAGCTGTGATAGAGATGGCAAAAGGGTTAGGGCTTAAAACGGATATTATTGGTAAAGTTGGTGGGGATATTGTTAAGATTAATGATATTGAGATGAGTCTAGAAACACTTAAATCTGTTTACTTTAATCGTTTCAAAGAGGTTATAGAGCAGGATATCTAGGGGCAATCCCCCTCTAGTTGTCCTAGATTTTTACACACATTCACACTCATCTTTGTTCTCTTGATCACAAGCTACAATATTATTTATAATATCTGCACAAG
>NZ_JAACKB010000129.1 GCF_010892395.1 Sulfurovum sp. bin170 | reverse complement strand
TTTTTTCATTTAATCTCCTCGTATTTAAAAAAATTATAATAGCCAAATAAAGCTTAATCTATTTATACAGTTTGATTAGCTAAAATACATCCTAAAACAGACTACGAAAACAGACTATAAAAAATGGAAACAGATGATAACCTCAGGAAGTTGCTATGCAAAAATATAATGATATAGATTTCAATAATAAAACAGTTCTAATCACAGGTGGAGCAGGATTTATCGGAAGCAACCTCGCTTTCTATTTTCAAGAGAATTATCCAGAGGCAACAGTGGTTATCTTTGATAGCTTTAGAAGTGGTGAGAGACTAAGCAATGGAAACCTAAAGAGTTTTGGACACTATAAGAACCTAGTGGGTTTCAACGGCATTGTCATCAGTGGAGACATCAATGACGCTAAGGCACTAAAAGAGCTTGAGGAGAGCTACAGTTTTGACTATATCTTTCACCAAGCAGCCATCTCTGATACAACAGCTAGTGAGCAGGATTTGATGATACGAACCAATGTCAATGCCTATGAAAATCTTTTGAAAATTGCAATTAAACATCAAGCCAATATGATATACGCCTCATCGGCTGCAACATATGGAGATAGTGATAGATTTGAAGTTGGGTATGAACAACCAAATAATGTTTATGGTTTCTCTAAAGTGATGATGGACAATATTAGCTACAGATATATCAAAAAAGGTGTTAATATCTCCATCGTGGGGCTAAAATATTTTAATGTTTATGGGCAGAGAGAGTTCTTCAAGAACAATACAGCCTCTATGGTGGTTCAGTTTGGACATCAGATATTGGCTGGACTTACACCAAAGCTTTTTGAGGGAAGTGATAAAATTTTAAGAGATTTTATCTATATCGAAGATGTGATTCAAGCCAATATCAGAGCCTCTTCTCCAAAAAAATCAGGAGTCTATAATGTAGGCACTGGAAAGGCTCGAAGTTTTGAAGATATTGTCAATATTTTACAAAAAGAGTTAAAAATAGACAATGGAAAAGAGTATATCCCTAACCCTTTTGTGGGGCAGTATCAGTTCTTTACAGAAGCAAATATTGAGACAACCAAAGATGCGTTAGGGTATGAGCCGAGATTTGAGATGGAGGATGGAATCAGAGCCTACCTCCACGAGATAGAGAGACTCTTTGAAATGGAAATAGAAAATGGCTAAGATACTTGTTATTGGTGATTTGATGATAGACCACTATCTGTGGGGGTCTGTTAACCGTATTTCGCCTGAAGCACCTGTGCAGATTGTTGATATTGAAAAAGAGACCACCGTTTTGGGTGGTGCAGGAAATGTTGTCAATAATCTAAATAGTTTGGGGTGTGAGGTCTCTGTTCTCTCCGTTATCGGTTGCGATGAAGTTGGTTTAGAGCTACGAGAGATGCTCAAAGCGATTGGTACAAATGCCTATCTGGTTGAACAAGAGAGGCGAAAAACCTCAAAAAAGAGCCGAATTATCGCTTCACACTCACAAGTTGTTAGATATGATAGAGAGAGCAAGGATGATATAACTTCTCAGAGTAGTGAAGCTTTATATAGCATGTTTATAACTACTTGTGAAGCTTATGATATTATCTTACTCTCTGATTATGGAAAAGGGGTTTTAACCAAAGAGCTTACTCAAAAAATTATCGCTTATGCCAATGAGAAAAACAGAAGAGTACTCGTTGACCCAAAGGGTAATGACTATAGTAAATATCGTGGAGCTTATCTTCTCACTCCAAACAAAAAGGAGGCGATAGAGGCTTCAAAAATGGAGATTAAAGATGATACAACTCTCATAGAAGTTCTTAAAAAGTTAAAGGATATTGCCGACTTATCAGTCTCACTTATCACCCTTAGCGAAGATGGAATTGCAATCTTTGAAGATAGACTCATTATGAGACCAACTGTTGCAAGAGAGGTTTATGATGTGACAGGTGCTGGGGATACCGTTTTAGCCTCTTTAGGATATGCGTTAGCCAAGGGCAAAGATACCATATCAGCCATAGAGTTTGCAAACCTAGCAGCAGGAGTTGTTGTAGGCAAGATTGGAAGTGCCACAGCAACCATCGAGGAGATAGAGGAGTATAAAGCATCTCTACACAAAACATCCATCGAGCATCATATCAAAAGTTTTGATGAGATAAAAACACAGGTGGAGCGACTAAAAAAGCTTGGCAAAAAGATAGTCTTTACCAATGGCTGTTTTGACATCTTGCATCGCGGACATGTTAGCTACCTCGATACAGCCAAATCGTTTGGAGATGTACTAATCTTAGGTCTAAACTCTGATGCAAGTGTGAAACGACTAAAAGGTGAAAGCAGACCTATCAACACAGAAGAGGATAGAGCCTTTGTTCTTGCAGGGCTACAGAGCGTTGACTTTATAACTATATTTGACGATGATACACCCTATGACCTCATCAAAATGGTAGAGCCTGATGTTTTAGTAAAAGGTGGCGACTATGAGGGAAAAGAGGTTGTAGGTTCTGATATTGCAAGTGAGGTTAAGCTTGTACAGTTTGTTGATGGACGAAGTACTACCAAAACCATCAATAAGATACAAGCTTGTGAGTACTAGATGAGAGTAGCTATAGAGATTCCCACTTGGTTGGGTGATGCCATTATGACCACTCCTGCTATTGAAAATATCGTCAAGAGATACCCAAAGTGTGAAATTATTATATTTGGCTCTTTTGTCTCGACTAAACTTTTTGGGCATCATCCAAATGTTAAAAAGATTATAATTGATGATAGTAAAATTGGCGGAAATCGCTATCTTAACCTATATAAGTTGGCAAAATCTATAGGCAGGGTTGATTTGGCATTTAGTTTTAGAAAGAATTTTACAACTAGATTTCTGCTATGGTTTGTCGATGCTAAAGAGAAGTATATCTATAAACGATACAGAAAAAATGAGATTCATCAGGTGATTCGTTACAATGACTTTATCAATATAAGCTTGAAAATAGATAATGAGCCTAATAAATTAAAAATTTATCTTGACAATCAAGGACAACCACAAAAAACTACCCCTACAGTGGGTCTAAACCCAGGTGCAACATATGGAAGTGCTAAACGGTGGTATCCAGAAGAGTTTGCAAAAGTTGCCATTGAACTTTCTGATAGATACGATATAGTGATTTTTGGTGGAGTAGGTGAGAGGGATATCGCCAGTGATATAGAGAAGAGATTAATAGAAGCAGATATAAAGAACTACAAAAACCTTGCAGGAGAGACCTCTGTAGAGGAGCTTATAGGTCATATCTCTAAACTTGACCTCTTTATCACAAATGACTCTGGTCCTATGCACCTAGCAGCAGCATTTGCTATCCCAACAGTTGCTATCTTTGGACCCACACGACATATCGAGACCCATCAGTGGATGAATAAAAATGAGATGCTGATACGCAAAGAGATGGATTGCTCCCCTTGCATGAAGCGTGTTTGCCCCTTAAAACATCATGAGTGCATGAAGTTAATTAGGGC
>NZ_JAACKB010000128.1 GCF_010892395.1 Sulfurovum sp. bin170 | reverse complement strand
TATTTTATGATTATCTATGTCGGGATGAGGGCAACCCGACCTACAGACTGCCATTTTTTTGAAGAAAATAAATTTTTAATTCATATAAATTATGGCTTAGGTTGACGCGTATGGGCTTAAAATCACCACCCTACGCAAATCCCAACTCCTTAAAAATCTCTTTGAAAATCTCATTTACCTCTAACAGTTCATCATACATCAGACCAAAGGCTTTATCCTCTACAATCCACTCTTCAATATGTTTCATACTCTGACTCTTCTCATCTTCTGAGAGTATATCTGATTTTACAATAGCAGTTTTAATCTCTTCTACTCGCTCTTTTGGCATAATAAATCCTTTTTTAACTAATTATATAGCTTTTTGTAATTATATTCTTTTTTGTTGAACTTTAAGCTATAATCCCTTTATGAAAAAATATATCCTACTATCTATCATAGTCCTACTTCTCAACTCCTGTCAAGAGGTTAGTGAACATAAACCTCTTCTCACTGACACAAAAGAGAGACAACCTGTCATCATAGTAAACCAAAACCGTCACCTAAATATCCCAGAGTTTTGGATAGACCAGATTAAAAATCCAGATGAAGTTATTATGTCCCCCAAAAAGATTAAAGAGTTCAATGATAGAGTGGCTTATGTTCAAAAAAAGCTCACCTATTTCAAAGATACAAATGAATATTATGGTAGCTCATGGGTCAAAAATTCTATCGAAAAGATGTCTAGTAGCATAGAGATTCAAACTAAATATTTTGCAGATGGGAACAGAATTTCAAGAAACTTCTACAGTAAAATCAAAAATGATATGAGTCTAAACAGTCTCTCTATGAATAGAGTAAAGACCCGTTACGCTCTAATAGTAAACTACACAAACCAAAAGATAATCCCAACAGACCTAGCACTGCTTAAGAAAAAAAATCAGATATATTTCGACCGTAACCAAAACTCTGCACTAGATATTGCAACGCCTATCGCCATCTTGCACAGCACCGATGATGGGCAGTGGCACTATGGAATTACACCGACTAGTTCAGGATGGGTAAAAGATAAAAATATAGCATTTGGAGAGAAAAAAGAGATAGAGAACTATCTTGATTCAAAAAACTTCATCGTCACTACAGAGGCAAAGAGTGCAGTGATGGTAGCAGGGAGATACCATGACTATCTACGAATGGGTGTTAGACTGCCCTCTCTCTTGACTATTGATGATATGACAATGGTAATGATTCCGACTAGAGACCAAGATGGGAAATTAGTTTTAAGCAATGCCACCATAAAAACCTCTCATACCAACAAAGGCTACCTACCATACACCCCCAAAACTATACTCACACAAGCTTTTAAGTTCCTACATGCACCTTATGGTTGGGGTGGAATGTATGGAGAACAGGACTGCTCAAAATTCCTACAAGAGATATATGCAACAGTTGGTGTCAAGATACCTAGAAATTCAGCATCTCAAAGCCTTGTTGGCTCACAGCATATAGAGTTAAGTAGTCTAAGAAAAGAGTCAAAAATATCTCTGCTTAGAGGTACGATTATTGGCTCTACCATCATCCATCTAAAAGGTCACATAGTTCTATATCTTGGTGAGTATAAAGGAGAACCTTATATTATTCATACTGTATGGGGAGAGGGGAAGAGACATTTTGCATTGGGGAGAACAGCTGTTACAGCTTTGGGGTTTAATGAGTATATTGAGAAGATAGATAGGGCTACTGTGATTAGAAATGAATAGTCTATAATATTTATATGTTAATTAAAAAAAAGTTATAAATTGAGCAATTAAGTAACAAAAAGCTCTTTTGTTGAGCCTTCTTTAAAGACAATATAGATATGATAAGTAATTCAAATTTAATTTTTTCAAGGAGGAGTGTTGTGATAAAAAAAATATTTATCTCATTGGGTATGGTACTGCTACTTAGTTTTACAAGCTGTGGAGGTGGAAGTAGTGAAGAGGCAAAAGCTCTTTTGCAAAAAATACTGCAATTTGTGGGAATTCCACAAGAGATTGTGGTCAATATCTGTCAAGATGAAAACAGAGATGGAATTTGTGGAGGAGGTGAGCTATTTACCAAGGTTACTATCAACAAAGGTGATAGTGTAGATGATATTTGGGCAAAAATCTCACTGACAGAGGATGGCAGATATTTTTTAGAGACCTATGACGCTACTTTGCCTATCTTGGTTGAGTTGCAAGATGTCGCCAAAATTGATTATGATGATGGGAAGTTTACCCTTGCATTTGATGGGTTTACAAGTAAAGAGGATGATAATGAGACCAAAGAGGTCTCTATCTTTGCGATTAGCACAACAGAGGCAGATAAGTTTAGAACTTTGCAAAACCAAGAGGCACAAGATAAGTTTTATACGACACTCTTAAATGATTTGGAGACAAATATCAATACCCTTAGAGCTAATGAACTTGATAAACAGACAGCCATGAGTGCCACGATTAAAGAGATGGGCGATGAGACCAAAGCCAATCAAGCACAAGCCGATAAGATTAATGGTTGTGACAATAATCAAACTTGTGTCGATGAAGAGATTAAGAAGATTTCAAATGAGTTGATTATTACGGATAGTGAGGTAGCGGAGATAAAAGCCAAAGAGCAACCTAGCCAAGAGACCAGTGCCACACTTTCAGAACCGACTCCTACACCTGTAGCAGGAGGAGAAGAGATTCAGTATGGACAGTGGGTCAAACCATCACGGAGTGTTTGTGAGAGTAGTGGTGGTAACTATGGGGAATTTACTACTAGTGCCGATGATGGCACAAAGTATGAAGGTACACTGTACACAGAGTGTTGGGCTAATTGGGAGAATGCCCATACCATCTGTAGTGCCACTGGGGGAGTATTGCCCAATAATGAGACTCTAAAAGCCGTGGTGACCGATTGTGGAGGGGTTATTGATGATTATGAGAATAATAGAAACAGTGAATCTTATCAAGCTTGTTATAGAGAGAAAGGGTTCACCTCTAGCTACTATTGGTCGTCTACTTCGGATGCGTCTGACTCTAGCAATGCTTGGATTGTGAATTTCAGCAATGGCCATGTGGATTGGAACGATAAGACGTATGAGCTTTCTGTTCGGTGTGTTAGAGGAGGACAGTAATTTGACCTTTGATTTTGCCCCGCAGGGTCGCGACAAATTTTAATGGTGGTGGGTGGTAGAGACAAGGCATGCCTTGTCTCTAAATAAGAGGGGTCGAGTCACAAATATAAAGTAATTTATATCTCAATCAATCGACATAAACCAAACAAAACTCCTTAGGTGTCAATACATTTATATCAGACATTTTAAAATCTTTTTTATTATTCGAGATGATTAAATCAGCATTAATAGCTTTTGCACAAAAATATTGAACCCCATCTTCAAAGTCTTTAAATTTAGAATGGTTAGCATCTTCAATAATCTTTGCACTAACGGAAACAATATTATGCTTCAAAAGCAATTCATCTATAATCTTACTTATCTCATATTTTGAAAACTCTTTTCGTATAATATAAGTGATATTGATAATAGAAATATCATTTAAAAAGAGTTCTATAGTCTGTTCTTCTAAAAATTTCAAAGCCCTCTTTGCAGACCCATCATCTCTATTTAAAAAAGCATCTGCAAAAACATTTGTATCAAGAAATATATTCATATCTAGCTAGTACCCCTTAGATGCAAAATATTCATCTCTAATATCATTTAAAGACATGCTTGAGTATTTATCTCCACATCTATCACTTATTTCATCAATAATACGACTTCTCTCTTTTCCTTGATTATCGCCCCTTGGCTTCAAAGCTAACAATTTATAATGAGTCTCCTCACTAACACCAAAATCTTTATAACTAGGCTTCGTATCCTCTTTTTCAATTGATGATTTATGAAATTGAGCTTTTAATTTCAAATAGTTAAGAACAAGCTCCTCTATTTTCTCTCTTCCTATCTCTTCTATATAATCTTTTATAGATGGATTTTCTGCTTGTATCGTAAACATATCTCTATCTCCTCATCTATTTTTAGTTGCTTATATTATATCGTAAGATTTTAAAAAACCAATAATCAACCCTTTTTTCAATGATTACATCATTATCTCTAAAGTTAAGTTAAAAAATAATACTAGCATCAATCCTATCAGCAGAGACCTCTTCTCTATCAAGATTATAATACAACTTCTCACCAGAGACCCTACTACCATTCATATCTAATCTAAAATGACTATCCGTAGACGCTATCTTCTCCTCCATACTATACTTCAAATCATCTGTAACAAAAGAGAACCCATCATCTCTTCTCAATGAGATATTATCCTCCAAGTATACAAAATCATCTCTATAGATAGCCTTTTTTGCCAAGATGCGATGAGTCTGCTTGTAGGTTATATCTATATCTTCAAACTCAAAAGAGTCTCCATCTTTTATAACAGAAGAGGAGACCAACCGATTCTCTATCCCCTTTTCACTCAAATCTATAAGAGATAGGTTTTTGAAATATAGCTCTTTTGATGAGTTTGACTCTATCGCCTTGACATCGTTAGGTTGCTCCATAAAGATAAAACCAAACAAGATAACCAATGATACTACTAAGATATACTCTACTCTTAAAACCATAACTTCAGATACTTCTCTTCTAATCCCTCTGAAATAATCAACTGCTCAATCATCTCTCTAACTGCTCCATCTCCACCTCGTGTAGAGAGAGTGACATCAGCTATATTTCTGACATAATGAGACGCATTAGAGGGGACAAATGCCACCTTTGAGGAGACAAGCATACTATAGTCATTGAGGTCATCACCGATAGAGGCTACACTATCCATACTTAAACCTAGTTCAGACAAAAGAGTATCTAAAACTTCTTTTTTATTATCTACACCCTGATAGAAGTGTTTAATCCCAAGTTCTCTAGCCCTTCTCTCCACTATCTTGGATTTCCTACCTGTTATAATCGCCACCTGCTTACCAAGCCTTATCCAAGAGGCTATAGCTAGACCATCTTTGACACAAAAGGATTTGACCTCATCACCATTTTGTGTATATGTAATCTTACCATCAGTCATAGTTCCATCAACATCAAGTACTATAATCTCTATACTCATAGAACACCTTTGGTGCTTGGTATTCCTGCGTTTTCATTGATAGTTACAGCACGACGAAGTGCAACAGCAAGAGCTTTAAAAGAAGCCTCGACCATATGGTGTCTGTTTCGTCCTCTATTACAGATGAGATGTAGTGTCAAGTGAGCGTTGAATGTAAATGCTCTAAAAAACTCCTCTACTAACTCAACATCAAATGTTCCTATCTTCCCATCCATTGGCATTTCAAAAACTAAATAGGGTCGATTGGAGACATCCAAATCGCAAGTAACTGAAGCTTCATCCATTACAACAGTAGCATTACCATATCTCTCAATACTCTGAACAGGATAGAGAGACTTAGCAAAAGCTTGACCCAAGACAATAGCAATATCTTCCACAGAGTGGTGGTCGTCTATGTGAGTATCTCCACTACAAGAGATTTCCAAATTGATATGAGAGTGTTTAGCCAATGCCTCTAACATATGGTCAAGAAAGCCTACCCCTGTATCTATCTTTGATTTACCTTGACCGTAGAGTTGAAGTTTGACGGAGATTTGAGTCTCTTTTGTCTCACGAGAGATTTCTATCATCATTTATATTTCCTAAAATAAGTTGGCACATTTTAGCATCGTGAGCTTAAACTTTTCACTAGACTTCTTTCAAAACTAGGAACCGATGGCTTTAGCCTCGTAATATTCGGGACTAAAGTCTCCGATTCCAAAGAGTTTTACAGGATGTCTACTAAAAACCTACCTCCTAACCAAAAACGCCCCACTCAAACTATGTCTATGTTTAGAGATAAATTTTCTAGCTTCCAACTCACTTCCAAAGCCCTCTATCTGAACACGGTAGATAGTTTTAGAATCTTTCAGACCATTTTTGATAACAGCCTTATATTGTTTGCTCAACAGACTATATCGTCTAACATACATCTCTGCACCACTATGTTTTCTAAAAGCACCAACCTGTACAGATACTTTTTGAGCATAAGTATCTATTTTTGGAAATCTATCTACCGAATTTGATGATGTATATGGGTCGCTATCTACAACCGATATACTATAATTATTACTGTAACTGCTATCTGGAGCGTTAACCATAACATCATCTCTATCTACAGATTCTATAACTGGCGTATATGTACCCTCTTTTTTTATTTTAGACTTTGTCAATATGGAAAATGGCTTAACTCTGCTTGAACCTCTCTCTGTTTTTGGTACTGTTACCAAACAATCATCACCTACACAAGCTTTTTTAGAGGTTGGAAGTGCTGAACGCCTATCGACTTTGCCACCCAAACCAACTATCTCAACCTTGACATCGGTAACACCTCGTTTGACTAATCCTAGCTTTTTAGCACTTCCATATGAGAGGTCAATAATACGCTTAGAAGAGAAAGGACCTCTATCATTTATCCTTACAATCTCACTTCTGTTACTAACCATATCTGTCACTCTTACCATAGTATTAAACGGTAAAGTTCGATGTGCAGCTGTTTTTGCGTTCATATTATATATCTCACCACTAGCTGTCTTTTTACCATCAAACTTCTTACCATACCAACTGGCTTTGCCATAAGTAACTTTTTTAAATTTTAACTTTTTAACTCTATCTTGATTAGTACTAACCTTAGGTATATAACTCTTTTTTACCTCATTAGAAGTTCTTATTTCAGTTGTTTTTGTTGCACATCCACTCAATAAAAGAGCTGTAAATAGTGATAATCCAATTACTATATCTATTTTTTTCATCATATACCCCTAGTTTCTACTATATCTCTGACCACCATATACTCTATGAAACATATTCAATCGAGATGTTGGTATATTTAACATAGCATTGCTATTTTGTGGTATAAAATCCTGCTTTAGATGCATATTTATATTTTTTAGAGTAGAGTAGTTTATCTGTAACCTAGATGCAATCTGCTTTAGTCTCTCTCCACTTTTAACTCTTACAGAAGTAATCCCATCATTGTCAAATTTATATATCATCTTACCCAAGTTATCATTTTTCTTAAAAATATAGTTCTCACCTATCAGAGCAAAAAGAAGAATTTTCTTGATATATTTTCTAGTCTCAGCACGAAGATAATTTCTTCTAGGGTCAATAAGTGTTGGCAGATGTTTAGTACCCGCCTTGGCAACGGCTCTCTGAACACAACCCTGTCCACAGTTATACGCCATAGCTGCTAGATACCACTTATCTAAACCACCACGAATTTTGTATAGATAATCAACAGCAGCCTTGGTTGATTTTATGGGGTCATATCGCTCATCTATGACACTATCTATTCTTAGATGCTGCTCTCTTCCTGCTGTTGGCATAAACTGCCAAAGCCCACCAGCCGCAGAGGTAGACTTTGCTGTTGTCTTAAAAGCAGATTCAGCCATAGAGAGATAGATAAAGAGTGGAGATATATCTTTCTCATACATCAACTCTCTCATAGTAGGAATAACCAATCTCCCTCTATTAACTGCATTTATAAATCTTTTTGTATAAATTTGTCTGT
>NZ_JAACKB010000127.1 GCF_010892395.1 Sulfurovum sp. bin170 | reverse complement strand
TTAAATCTATTAATAGCCTCATATCATCCCAAAGCAATGCCATGTAGTCACAATCTCTTGATTTGTGATTTAAATCTTTTAAACAGATATTATCCTCAACCCATCTGCAATAGTCAGAAAGTATTCCATCCTTGTACTGCCAAAGCCCCACTTTTGCCATATCAATCATATTGTTTACTATCTCATGATTAGATATAGATTGTTTGAAACAGACCCCTATTTTACCCAATCTTGTATCAAATCTTGCACTATTATCATTGGTCATCAAAAGAGCATCATTTAAATAGTTCTCTTTTTTTGTACTAAATAGTAGATTCCATTGTTCAATCATATTTTTATATTTACGAATTTTACTACCAAACCTATCTCTATTGTGTAGCAAAATATGATAACGCTTGACCAACTCATTATCCTTATATCTCCACTGTTTAAAATTGACCAAAAATAGTTCAGGAGGAATAATAAAATGGATAGTTATATCACTCTCAAATTCATCAATAAGTTTTTTAATAAACTTCTCTTGTTCAACCTCATCATAAATATTTTTAAAAGTAAACTCTATTAGTTCACTCTCAAATTCATCCTCACATTGAATATGACCAGTTACCTTATATTTTGTATCAGAAGTATTGTCTTCATTAAAAATTAGGAAGATTTGGTCTATTTTGGAGGGTTCTTGGTTGCTTATAGCTTCAGGTAAATCATTGAATATACTACTCAATGAGCTTTTTGTAATTAAATCTAAAGGTATCTCTTCCCATATCTCTTTTAGATATGATATTTTCAATGCAAAAACTTTTTGCATATCATCCTTAATATTTGCCATAGCTACAACTTTTTTTGTTCTCTTACAAAAAACAGGTGAACCACTATTGCCTCGTATGATTTTCGCCTTATCATCAATAATCTCTAATCGTTGTGATTCTATAATTTCATTACATCTATGCTGTGTTGAAGGAACACTATCTACACATACTTTTCCTTCAACCATCTCACCAATACAAACTCCTCTATACTCTTTAAAAGAATAAAGTATAGTCTCATTAACCAACTCATCATCAATTAAAACCAAAGGTTCAATTTTTTTTGAAATAGTTACAATAGACATATCATAAGAGCCATTATGCACAATTATTTCAGGCTTTTCCCCTTGAATATCAAAATTCTCCTGTCCATCTAAGACATGGTGACAAGTTAAAATATAAGATTTTTCTCCATCATAATATATACAAAAACCTGTACCTATAAGTCTATTATTTTTTAGAATAGGAAGAATTGAATTTTGCATACTATTTGTTTTCCCTTTGATAGCTTTAATCTAATCAAGTATAACAAAAGATTAATAAACAAAAGTAAAAAATAGAAATATGAAAAGCCAAAGTAACCCTTTGATAATAAAAAACTCAAATAACAGATGAAGATAGATTTTATTATGTTTGGAATTGTGAAAGAATAGGATTAATGCTCTTAAATATAGAGTAGCCAATATCAGCTTAGAGCTTAAAATAACTATCTATCCCATCAACGATACCTTTAATCGCCAAATTTCTATAGTAGCTACTGGTTAATCGTTTCCTATCTTTTTTATGGGTTATATAACCTGTTTCAACTAAGATAGTTGGCATTTTAGTCCCTGTTAGCACCCAAAAATCAGAGCGTTTAAGTTTAGAAACCAAACTCCCATAGCCTTTTCTTATGTTTCTATTCATACCCTGTTGAACCTTTATCCCAAGCTTACGAGATAGAGATATTTTCTTCTTATTCATCATCATATTAACACTATTTTTATAATAGACTGTCTTGCCTTTATAGGTTATGGTCTCTCCCTTAAGATGAACATTCTTCTTTGATAGATAGTAAATCTCTATTCCCTTTAGCTTCTTTACTTTTCTTTTTGGTGCTGCATTGACATGGATAGAGACAAAAATATCTGCCTGTTTTCTATTGGCATACTTAGTTCGTTCTATAAGAGAGATATATTTATCGCTAGAGCGAGTCATATAGACACTATAACCCTTTTTCTCTAAACGCTTTTTTAGATTATATGCCATAGAGAGTGTAAACTTTTTCTCATGAAGAGAGCAACATGAAGCCCCTCTATCTCTTCCTCCATGTCCAGCATCTATCACTACTCTATATCTATTTTTAATATTATTTGTAAATTTTTTATCTATATATTTTTTTGAACGCTTATAGGATTTTTTGCCTGAGGGAATAGGTATCTCAAGTACCCTACCAGAAGTTGAATGACTTTTTTTAATCCTCTTAGTAGACTCAATAACAATTCGCAAAACATTAGTACGATACTGTCCTATACGAAAAGCTCTAATATCAGGATGAGAATATCGAAGTGTTTTGCCTCTTGGTAGATAACCATTTTTTATATCATAGACATACTTAGTAAAACCCTTAGCATGGATAACGAAGTGTTTTATATCGGTATCTTTAATATTATGCTTAAATCTTAGCTCAAGAGTGTTTCTACCTAGCTTTGTATCTACAAGAGAGTTAGCAGACCAAAGTTCTGTTGAAAACAGCACTGTAACCAATATAAAAAATAGCCCCCTATTCAAAAACACCTCCTAGCGTTTATTGTTCAAATACTGCTCTATACCCTCTGCAATACCTTTGGCTAAGAGTTTCTGATAATAAGAGTTTAAGAGTTTTTTACCCTCTTCTGGGTGAGTTATATACCCTGTCTCTACCAAAATAGCAGGCATCTGTGCACCTACAAGTACCCAAAAATTTGCCCCTTTAACCCCACCATCTTCAACAGCTCCATAGTTTTTGCGAATACTTCGAAGCATCTTCTGACTAACATCAATACCTAACTTGCGAGACTCAACCAACTTCTCATCTGTTATTAGAGAGGTCATGATATTTGTAGTATAGTAATCTTTTTCATGAAACATAACACTATTCTCTTTCTCCGCCGCATCTTTGGCTCGTTTGGTCTGTGCAGGTGATAGATAATAAATCTCTATCCCTTTGAAGATTTTGGCTTGTCTCTTATTGGGTGCAGCATTGGCATGAACAGATATAAAAATATCAGCTTTTTTATTATTAGCAAACTCTGTCCGTTTTGGAAGCCGTACAAAAGAGTCACCCCCCCTTGTCATATATACATTATATCCCAACTCCTCTAGCTTCTTCTTTAATCTCTTCGATACAGATAGTGCAACACCTTTTTCCACTCTATGGTTTCTCTCACCTCTACAACAAGAAGCCCCATTATCTTTGCCACCATGCCCAGCATCAATCACTACCGTATATCTATTTTTCTTAGAACTATAACTCTGCTTTTTGCTATTTGATAGAGTTGTACCTTTGATTGTAGCCTCTTTTCCATGAGTCAAAGGAATGACTAGAACCTTACCTGCATGGACATGCTTATCAAGTGCTTTCTGTTTAGATTTAATCACTACTCTTAATTTGGTTGGGCTATTTTGAGCTATTCTAAATGATTCAATATTGGAGTAGCTATGGTGGGATACTCCTTTGGTACGAGGAAGGACAGCACCATGAATATCATAGACATACTTGGTCAGTCCATCTTTGGCTTTTATAGAGAAGTATGTAACCCTCTCTATATCAGAATCAAAGT
>NZ_JAACKB010000126.1 GCF_010892395.1 Sulfurovum sp. bin170 | reverse complement strand
GATATGATGGGGATTTAAGATGGGAATAGACTCAAAAATAAAAACCATTCACTTAATAAAACCTTAAGTTTATCTCGCTATAATTTCATCCACAAGTTATTAATGGCCCCTTCGTCTAGCGGTTAGGATCCATGGTTTTCATCCATGTTACAGGAGTTCGAGTCTCCTAGGGGTCACCACTAAATAGATAACCTCCAACTTATAACAGACTCATTATATTCTGATAACACATTTTAGCTTTTTGACCTTTAATCACATCTTTAAGTCTGCTCTTTCTGATAAAATAATCTTTGTCTATCAATATCTTAGTGATTTTCAGATTTCCATTAGATGTTAGTTTATAGAAGAATGTACTAATCTTTTTATCCTCATCCATAGAGATTGCCATATAGTTATACTTCTCACCATCAGTATAGTTTGGATGGATTAGATAGTCTTGTACTGTAAAACTACCTATATTGGCTTGTAGATTTACATAGCATCCATAGGAGACAACACCCTCTTCACGACTGTAGTTATCTTGCAGATACTCTAAGTCATACTTCTTGTTGCTGGTATCTTTAATCTCTGCACTAGTATCAAACATCCTTGCGATATAGCTTCCCCTTGCGACAGGATATAAGAAGTTCTCTATCCCTTGAAGTGCTATAAGTCGTTTTGCCTCCTCATCTTTGAGTCTCTCTTGCTCCTTTATCTCCTCAGCTCGTGTGGTCTCCATAGATTTAACCATCTTATTGGCTTGAAACATCAGGGTATAGTACTCTACTCGGGTTTGGTTTAGTAGAGTGCTTAGGTCACGAAGGGGGTTGTCTTCACTGTTTAGTATCGTTAGATACTCTCCTACTCTTTTGGTATCTTTACTCTTAACCGCTTGTGCAAATCCTCGATAAAAACTACTCTGTCTCAAAGCCAATGACAAGACCAATCCTCTGTCATAACTTGTAAAACGATTTAGCAGATGTACATTAAGAGAGCTTAGTGCCTCTATGATATATTCACCTGCCACATGTTTAAAGTTGTCGACCTCTCTACCAACTGTTATACCTTTTGATTTGAGTTGATAGTTCATAATATCTTGTGTGCGAGGGTCACCACTATTGTATATATATCTAAAGTTTGGAACACCTTTTATGAGGTCTACAGTTGATAGGGTAGTACGATATTTGGGTTTGAGTAGAATGTATCCCAACTCTCTTCTCTCCTGTCCATCAGGAACATTGAGCTTTACCTTGATAGACTCAACTTTGGTATCAAAATCACGACTCTTTGTACCATCCAAGTCACCACTTTTAAATGCATTTTCCATCGTATCAAGATAGTTTCGTGTGATAGGGTCATTGATGAGGTTGGAGCTTCTCATTAAAAAGTTGGCTGTTTGTGGAACCACAAGACCCACAAAATCGATGAGTATTCCTAGCTCTTTGACGGGAACGCTCTTCTCCTCTTTGTTTTTTTGTAGGAGTTTTACACTTAGGTGGTCACTATCTCCCACTACAAATGGCTCTTCGTTGATGAAGTTGGCACTCTTTTTAATACACTGCATATCATGCTCATCATCATTTACCAAAAACCAGATAGGGTATTTTCCCACACGATTCTGTTTGGTTCGCTCATTTGTTATCTTTAGATAGGTCTCTGTGGAGAACTTGTCATCGGTTAATATGGCTCGTTTGTCATCACAATACTCAGAGACTGGGTAGCGTTTGTTGTCATAATACTCTTGGGTAAAAGACATATATCTATCTTTTGAGATAGACTCTTGTGTGTTCCCTTTTTGTAGTGAAATCTCACCAATATTAATCTGATGTTTGGTTGAACACCCTGCAAAAAATAGAACTGTTGTTAATAGTAGACTCCGATATATCATAACCACTCCCTAAATGAATAATAGACCTATTGTAACATAAATTTGTATAATCTTAAAAAATATAGCTTAATTTTCTCTTTTTAAATTTTATTGATAATAAATCTCTCATTCACAATAAAAATTGCATATTGTTATGGTAAAATTCCACTTCAAAAAATAGTTAAGGAAAAATCATGAATCAATTTGAACAAGAGAGTTTGGATTATCATATCAAAGGCAAGACTGGAACACTTATCACCAAAGCTTGTAAAACACAAAAAGAGCTGTCTATGGCATACACCCCTGGTGTCGCATTTCCATGTTTGGAGATAGCAAGAGACCCATCTTTGGCATATAAGTATACCAATAAAGGTAATACCGTAGCTGTTATCTCTGATGGTACAGCCGTTCTTGGTTTGGGTAATATCGGTGGATTGGCAGGGAAACCTGTTATGGAAGGAAAAGCTGTTCTTTTCAAATCATTTGCAAATATAGATGCTGTTGATGTGATTTTGAATGTTCATGAGATAGATGAGATAGTCAATGTCTGTGCCGCTATATCTGATACTTATGGTGGAATCAACCTAGAGGATATAAAAGCACCACAATGTTTTGAGATAGAGAGAAGACTTCAAGAGAAGTTAGATATTCCTGTGTTTCATGATGACCAACACGGTACAGCTATTATCACCTCAGCAGGTCTTATCAATGCTCTGGAGTTGGCTGATAAGAAGATAGAAGAGATAAAGGTAGTAGTTATCGGTGCAGGTGCAGCAGGTATCTCCTGTGCAAAGATGTATCAAAATCTCGGTGTGAAAAATATCGTAATGATAGACTCAAAAGGTGTTATTCACTCTGGACGAGATGACCTAAATGAGTATAAACAGGAGTTTGCCCTAGATACAGAGGAGAGAACCATAGCAGATGCTCTTCATGGTGCGGATATGCTGTTGGGACTCTCTGGCCCTAATGTTGTCTCACAAGATATGGTCAAAACTATGGCAAAAGATGCGATTATTTTTGCTTGTTCCAACCCAACACCAGAGATTACTCCTGATTTGGTAGAAGAGGTTAGACCAGATATTATCTGTGGAACAGGACGAAGTGACTTTCCAAATCAGGTTAACAATGTTTTGGGTTTTCCATCTATCTTTAGAGGTGCATTGGACTCAGGTGCGAAGAAGATTACAGAAAACATGAAGATGGCAGCTGCCAAGGCTCTTGCTGCATTGGCAAAAGAGCCAGTTCCATATTATGTAAAAGCCGCTTATCAAGACCCTGATTTGAAGTTTGGACGAAAACATATTATCCCTAAACCATTCTCAAAAGAGGTGTTGATTTGGGTTGCTTCAGCTGTAGCAGAGGCTGCATTCAAAGATGGAGTCACTAGCAAAAAAGTGTGTGATGTCGTTGAGTATAGAAAAAAACTTAGACATATGATTTATCATGATGGTGAAGAGGGGTCTTCTATCAAAGAGCATTAAGATATGAATTTTAAAAATCTCTCAAAATATAAAAACTGCACTTATCTTATTACACAAAAAGATGAGTTACATGAGTGTGGAAACTCTTTGGCACTACATACCAAAGAGAACCCAAATAGCATTTTAAAAAATAGAGAAGCTATACAAAAAAAGCTACCAAATAGGCAGTTTATAGTTGCTAATCAGACACATAGTGACCACATAAAGATTATTACAGAACCAATAGAGCAGGGGTGGAGAGAACTCTCCTCTGCTATAGAGGATTGTGATGCACTTATCACTAATCAAAAAGGAATTATGCTAACTATCTTGACTGCTGATTGTGTACCAGTTCTTCTTTTTGACCCTAAAAAAAGGGTGGTCTCTGCTATCCATGCAGGTTGGAATGGTACTTATAAAGAGATTGTCTATAAGGCAGTTAAAAAGATGGTAGAGGAGTTTGATTGTAATCCAAAAGATATTGTGGCAGGTATTGCTCCCTCTATTGGTAGATGTTGTTACGAAGTGGGTGAAGATGTGGCTAAACACTTTTTTGATGACAGAGATGCTTTTGATATAAAGGGTGAAAAGTATATGTTGGATTTACCATATGTAAATAGAGAACAGCTACTAGAAGCAGGTTTGAGTTCAGGGAATATTGAACTTTCAAATATCTGTACGGCTTGTGAGGTAGAGAGTTATTTCTCTTATCGAAAAGAGCAGGGGTGTAGTGGTAGGTTTATGAGTATGATAGGTTTAGATTAGGAAACGCAAACTTTAGTTGCGTCAAACGGCGAGGCTAAAGCCCAATGCCAATGAATTAGCGAGGCTGAAGCCATCGTTTCCTTATATGCAATTTGCATTTTCGGAATCGGCGTGTTTACACCCGAACT
>NZ_JAACKB010000125.1 GCF_010892395.1 Sulfurovum sp. bin170 | reverse complement strand
GCTTTGATTGCTGATATTTTGCTTCTACCCAAACTGTTTGTTTTGATAAAACCATTTAAGAAGTAAGCTAAAGAGTCTTTTTTGATATAATCCTATCAAGAATTAAACAGAGGGTCAAAAGATGGGCGAAGAGCAGAAAAAACAGTTAGAACAACAACTATGGAATATCGCAAATACCTTGCGTGGCAAGATGGATGCAGATGAGTTTCGAGACTATATTTTGGGGTTCATTTTCTACAAATATCTCTCTGAAAAGATGCAAAACCATGCTGACCATATCTTGCAAGAGGATGAGCTAATTTATGATAATATAGATGAGCAGAGCACTGAGGGGCAGGAGTATCTCGAAGCGATAAAAGAGGACTCTCTAGAACAGCTTGGATATTTTTTGAAACCATCTGAACTCTTTTCGGCTGTGGCAGAACGAGGTAATGGTGATACCGACAACTTCATACTCGAAGACCTTACACAGATACTGGGCAGTATAGAGCAAAGCACAATGGGGCAGGAGAGTGAGGATGATTTTGAACATCTTTTTGAAGACCTTGATTTGACCAGTACCAAACTTGGACGAAGTGAAGAGGCAAAAAACACGCTTATTGCCAAGGTGCTTTCTCATCTAAACAAAATAGATTTTGAGCTTAAAAATCATGACCGTGATGTTTTGGGTGATGCGTATGAGTACCTCATAGGGCAGTTTGCATCGGGTGCTGGTAAAAAGGCAGGTGAGTTCTATACTCCTCAAGAGGTTTCTAAGATTTTAGCTAAAATTGTTACGACTAAAAAGGGTAAACTAAAGTCGGTTTATGACCCAACTTGTGGTTCGGGTTCGCTACTTTTAAGAGTAGCCAGAGAGGTGGAAGATGTCAGTAACTTCTACGGTCAAGAGCTAAATCGTACCACCTACAACCTTGCACGAATGAATATGATAATGCACGATGTTCACTACCGAAAGTTTGACATTAGACAAGAGGATACGCTAGAGCATCCACAACATCTTGACCAACATTTTGAAGCGATTGTCGCCAATCCTCCTTTTTCGACTCACTGGTCGGCGAACCCTCTGCACTTGGGAGATGATAGGTTTTCTCAATACGGAAAACTTGCCCCAAAAACCAAAGCAGATTTTGCATTTATTCAACACATGATTCACCATCTCGATGACAACGGTACGATGGCTGTAGTTATGCCTCACGGTGTGCTATTTCGTGGGGCTAGTGAGGGACATATACGGCGTTACCTTATAGAAGAGCGAAACTACTTGGACGCTGTGATTGGGCTTCCTGCGAATATCTTTTATGGTACGAGCATTCCTACTTCTATCTTGGTTTTCAAAAAATGCCGTGAAGATAGTGACTGTGTGATGTTTATAGATGCCTCTGCCCATTTTGAGAAGGTGAAAAATCAGAACCTTTTGCGTGATGAAGATATAGAGAAGATTGTGACCACTTTTAGAGAGCGAAAGGCAGAAGATAAATACTCTCATCGTGCGACCCTTAAAGAGATAGCCGAGAATGATTATAATCTCAATATTCCTCGTTATGTGGATACTTTTGAAGAGGAAGAGGCTGTTGATTTGGCTGAGGTTTCCAAAGCTTTAAAAGATTTGGAAGTAGAGATGAAAGAGAGCGATAAAGTCATAGTTGGGTTTTGTGATGAGTTGGGGATTAAAGCTCCATTTTGATGAAGTTATTTCTTGGAATCAATGGCTTTAGCCTCGTCTATATTTTTACGCGACTAAAGTCTGCGTTTCCTGTAAAAGTATTACAATTTGACATATTTTTTAACATTTTTTCATATTTATGTTATACTTGTGAAAAAAGGGTGAATCGTGAGTGATATTGTAATTTATGAAAATGGAGAGGTTGCCCTAAATGCAACGGTTGAGAATGAGACTATTTGGTTGAGTCAAAAACAGATGGAGTTGCTTTTTAATAGAGATAGAAGTGTTATATCTAAGCATATTAAAAATATTTTCAAAGAAGAAGAATTGGAAGAAAAAGTGGTATGTGCAAATTTTGCACATACCACTCAACATGGTGCGATAGAGGGAAAAACTCAAACTAAAGATATTCAATGTTATACCCTTGATGTCATTATCTCTGTAGGATATAGAGTCAAATCAAAAGAGGGTACAAAGTTTCGTATATGGGCAAATAGCGTATTAAAAGAGTACCTCATAAAAGGCTATGCCCTCAACAAAGAGCGACTTCAACAGAGAAAACTAGATGAGTTAAACGCTACCATAGCACTCATAAAAAGCAATATTGAAAACCATGAACTAACTCTCGCCGAGTCCAAAGGTTTTGTGGAGATTGTGAGTAACTATGCACGAAGTTGGGCGTTGTTGCAGGGGTATGATGAGCAGAGTCTAGCAGAGGTGACACAAAACAGTGAAGAGAAGTTTATCTTGGGTTATGATGAAGCCAAAGAGGCGATAGAGCTTTTCAAAAAAACGCTAATGAACAAAGGTGAAGCGACGGTACTTTTTGGACAAGAGAAAGCAGGTGAGTTCAAGGGGAACTTGCTCAATATCTACCAAACTTTTGGAGGGATTGACCTCTTGCCCTCGTTGGAGCAAAAAGCTTCAAATCTGCTCTACTATGTGATAAAAGGTCACCCTTTTAATGATGGTAACAAACGGATTGGGGCGTATCTGTTTATATTGTTTTTGGCGAAAAACAGGGCGTTGTACAAAGCAAATGGTGAGTTGAAGATAAACGATAATGCGTTGGCTTCTTTGGCTCTTTTGGTGGCGACTAGTATGCCTGAACAGAAAGATATAATTATACGGTTGATTCTGAATATGATTTATGATGGTGAATAGAGAGGTTTGAATATGGCGAGGCTAAAGCCATCGGTTCCTTATGTGCAATCTGCATTTTCGGAATCGGCGTGTTTACACCCGAACTATTTGATTCAAAAAAAGCTTAAAATGAAACAATTAAAGGTGTTAATTGACTCGAAACATGATACAATTAGACCACTTAATTGGTTCAAAAGGGTTAAAATGGAGCAAAATATCAAAAAATGGGTATGGCAACATGAGAACTATCCCCATTTTTCTTATGATAAAAGTCAGTTAAAAGAGTTATTGGTTTCTCTTGAGTATAGGCGTGGTCTGCTTGATGGGGTAGCAAAGTTTTTCAGTGAGCGAGATAGGGTGAGTGTTGAGGTTGATATATTGACCGAAGAGGCGTTACATACTTCGGCGATAGAGGGGGAGTATCTTCGTCGACAGAGTGTGCAGAACTCATTAAAAAAAAGACTAGATAGAGAGTTTTTAGCCCTAGAGGACAGCTCAACCCATCAGAGTGATGCGTTGGTGGCTGTGTTGTTGGATTGCAGTTTGAACCGTAAGCCTCTGGAGGTGGAGCGACTTCATGCGTGGCATAATGCTCTGTTTGAGGGAAAACGCTTTGATGTATTGACCAAGATTGATGTGGCTTCGTTTAGAACACATGATGAGATGGAGGTGGTCTCTGGAGCAATGGGTCAGGAAAAGGTACACTATTTGGCTCTTCCTCAAAAATGGATTCGGCAGGATATTTTGGAGCTTTTGGAGTGGAGTAATGGTGCTGATGAAAACATCTATATCAAGAGTGCTTTGGCTCATTTGTGGTTTGTGATTATCCACCCTTATGATGATGGTAATGGACGGATTGCACGAGCCATTACTGATTATCTGCTCTCTAGCCAAAGTGACGAAAATGCGTTTAAACTCTACTCCTTTTCGATGGCAGTAAACAGTGATAGAAAAGGGTATTATGCTATTTTAGACCGAACGACCAATCTTTTTAAGAATCGTGATTATGATTTTACCCCTTGGTTATTGTGGCACTTGGAGACCTTGAGCCATGCAATGGAGATGGCACTAGAGAGAATAGATGATGTGATTGCCAAGACAAAATTTTGGGATAGATGCAGAGACAAGAGCCTGAATTCTAGACAGCTAAAGGTGTTGGGTAAAGTTTTGGACAAGAGTGATTTTGAGGGTGGTATCAATACCAAAAAATATATGTCAATGACCAAAACAAGCCGAGCAACAGCCGTGCGAGATATAAATGAGTTGTTGGAGTATGGGTGTATCGTTCAGATAGAGGGAAGTTTAGGGCGTAATGTCTGTTATGAGGTGAAAGTATGATGCGTGAGATGAAAATATTTAAATACTGTAGGTTCGATTTTATCGAACAAAAATATCAAATAGGTATAAAAATGTTCGATAAAATCGAACCTACGGAGGCTCGTTATGCTTAATGTACCAACATTGAGATTTGGGGAGTTTGATGGGGAGTGGGTTGAGGAGAGGTTAGGGGATATTGCTACTTTTTCAAAAGGAAAAAGTATTTCAAAATCTGATATTACAAAAGATGGTCATTTGGAGTGTATTCGTTATGGTGAGCTTTATACAGTATATGGAGAATTAATTCAAAATATAAAATCAAAAACAAATTTAGATAAAAGTAATTTGATATTGAGTCAATATAATGATGTCATCATTCCTGCATCTGGTGAAACACAAATTGATATTGCAACTGCTTCATGTGTTTTAAAAGATGATGTAGCTTTGAGTGGTGATTTAAATATTATTAAAACAGATAAAAATGGACTCTTTTTAGATTATTATTTAAATAGTAACAAAAAAATAGATATTGCAAGATTATCACAAGGAATTTCTGTTGTACATCTCTATTCATCTCAATTAAAAACCTTAAAGTTAAACCTACCCTATAAAGAAGAACAACAAAAAATAGCCACTTTCCTAACAGCAGTAGACCAAAAAATAGAACAACTAACAAAAAAAGAGAAGCTTTTGGTTGCTTATAAAAAAGGGGTGATGCAGAAGATTTTTTCTCAGGAGATACGGTTTAGGGGTGATGATGGTGAGGTTTTTGGGGATTGGGTTGAGAGGAAGTTGGGGGAGGTTGCTATTTTTTTCAAAGGAAAAGGAATATCTAAATCTGATATTGTTGAAAATGGGAAAATAGAGTGTATTCGTTATGGAGAGCTTTATACTATTTACAATGAGGTGATTTCAGAAATAAAATCAAAAACTAATTTAGATAGAAATAATTTAGTTTTTAGTAAATTTAATGATGTTATTATTCCTGCTTCTGGTGAAACTCAAATTGATATTGCAACAGCTTCATGTGTATTAAAAGATGATGTTGCATTAAGTGGAGATTTAAATATTATAAGAAGTAATGAAAATGGTATTTTTTTGGCTTATTATTTGAATAGTAAAATGAAACTTGATATTGCAAGATTATCACAAGGTATTTCTGTTGTGCATTTATATTCATCACAATTAAAATCTTTAAAATTAAATTTACCACAAAAAGCAGAACAAACAAAAATAGCAAACTTCCTATCTTCCATAGACAAAAAAATTGAGCAGGTAAACAAGCAGATAGAAGAGAGTAAAAGCTTTAAGAAGGGGTTGTTGCAACAGATGTTTGTGTAACCGTAGGTCGGGTTGCCCTCATCCCGACATAAACACGCATAAATAAAAAACCCAATAAAACAAATAATATTGGTATATAAATAACCATTGAACGATAGAATATTTTTATATGTAAATCATTGTCGGGATGAGGGCAACCCGACCTACGCCGTTTCCAATATATTGATTTGCTGGTTTGATTTTGACGATTATGTTATAATATTCAAAACAACATTCAGGGGAAAAAATGGGAACTCAAAGCGAAGCGACACTAGAAACAAATCTCATAGAGCAACTAGCAAAACTAGAATACCAAAAAGTCACCATAAAAGATGACAAAGCCCTAGAAGCCAATCTCAAAACCCAACTGGAAATCCACAACAACACTACCTTAAGTGACCAAGAGTTCAAACGCGTATTGAATTATCTGAACAAAGGCTCTGTATTTGAAAAAGCAAAGCTGTTACGAGATAAGTTTTCACTCAGTTGTGATGATGGCACGACCAAATATATCGAGTTTTTAAACTCTGAACACTGGTGTCAAAATGAGTTTCAAGTGACAAGTCAAGTAACAGTAGAGGGTGTTTACAAAAACCGATATGATGTGACGCTTCTTATAAACGGATTGCCTTTGGTTCAGATAGAACTCAAACGGCGTGGCTTGGAACTCAAAGAGGCGTTTAATCAGATTAACCGTTATCAACGGCACTCTTATGGGTCGAACTCGGCACTTTTTAACTACATACAGCTTTTTGTGATTAGTAATGGGGTTAATACCAAGTACTACTCGAACAACAAGGTGCAAACTTTTAAACAGACTTTTTACTGGGCAGATGAGCAGAACAACAATATCACTAATCTTGAATCCTTTACCGATGTTTTTTTGGAGCGATGTCATGTGGCGAAGATGATATGTAAATATATTGTTTTAGCAGAAGTACCCAAAATTCTCATGGTGCTACGACCCTATCAGTTTCATGCTGTGGAAGCGATAATAGAGAGGGTGAACAACAGCGACAAAAACGGTTATATCTGGCACACCACAGGTTCAGGGAAGACGCTCACTTCTTTTAAGGCTTCACAGATATTGATGAAGTTGCCAAAGGTACACAAGGTGGTGTTTGTGGTGGATAGAAAAGACTTGGACTATCAGACCACCAAAGAGTTTAACAGCTTTTCTGATGGCTCGGTCGATGGTACGGACAATACCAAAGCTTTGGTGCGACAGTTTGGAGATGATACCAAGCTCATTGTGACCACCATACAGAAGCTCAACACTGCTATAAGTAAAACACGATATTTGGCAGAGATGGAAGAGGTGAGGGATGAGCATATTGTCTTTATATTTGATGAGTGTCACCGTAGTCAGTTTGGTGAGACGCATTTAGCTATCAGCAATTTTTTTACTAACAATCAGATGATAGGGTTTACAGGTACGCCTATTTTTGAAGAGAATGCTGTGGGGAATAAGCTTGGGAAACGCACCACAAGACAGCTCTTTGATGATGTGTTGCACAAGTATGTGATAACCGATGCGATAGGTGATGATAATGTATTGAAATTTTCGGTGGAGTATGTGGGGCGATACCGTGAGAAAGAGGGGTCGGCAACCAATATTGACATAGATGTTGAGGCGATAGATACCAAAGCGTTGCTAGAGAGTGAGGTGAGGGTGGAGAAGATAGTGGATTATATTATCGCTAACCATTCACGCAAAACGCATAGCAGAGAGTTTACAGCGATGATGTGTGTGAGTTCGGTTCAGATGCTTATTAAGTACTATGAGATGTTTAAAGCCAAAGAACATAAGCTTAAAATTGCGACTATCTTTTCTTATACGGCGAATGAAGAGGACAAAGATGCTGATGGCATTATAGAGCTGGATTTTTCGGAATCGGAGACTTCAGTCCCGAACAAAGCGAGGCTAAAGCCGTCGATTCCGAGCGAAGAAGAGCTTTTATCTCCAAAAAATATGCATAGCCGTGAGAAGCTCGATGAGTTTATAGGTGATTATAATACGATGTTTGGCACGAAGTACAGCACCAAAGATTCACAGAGTTTTTACAACTACTACAATGAGCTTTCTAAGAGGGTGAAGAACCGAGAGATAGATATTTTGTTGGTGGTCAATATGTTCTTGACAGGGTTTGATGCGAAGTCGCTCAATACACTTTATGTGGATAAAAATTTGAAATATCACGGACTTATCCAAGCCTTTTCACGAACCAATCGGATACTAAATGAGCAGAAATCGCAAGGGAATATCGTCTGTTTTAGAAATTTGAAACCCAATACCGATGATGCTATTGCTCTCTTTTCTAACAAAGATGCCAAAGATATTATTTTGATGAAGCCTTATGAGGAGTATCTGGGTGAGTTTGATGAGGCGTATAGAGAGAAGCTTTTGGTTATTACTCCTACGGTTGATTCGGTAGATGAGCTTGATGATGAGGAGAGCCAGTTTGTGTTTGTTCAGGCTTTTAGAGCATTGATGAGACTCAAAAATATCTTGGCAGGGTTTTCTGACTTTGGTTTTGATGATTTGGAGATGTCGGCACAGGAGTTTGAGGATTATAAATCTAAGTACCTCGACCTCTATGATAGCATCAAGAGTAACAGAGAGAGTGAAAAGGTTTCGATACTAGAAGATGTGGATTTTGAACTTGAACTGATACAGGTCGATGAGATAAATGTGAGTTATATTTTGATGCTGTTGGGCAGACTCAAAGATGCTAAAGAGGAGGATAAAAAAGCTCAAAAAGAGCATATCTCAAATATTATTAATGGTGATGCCTCTTTGCGTTCTAAACGAGAGTTGATAGAGAAATTTATCAATGAAAATCTGATGAGTATTGAAGATAGTGAGAGCATTGCTGATGAGTTTGAGAAGTTTTGGGAGGTGGAGCGTGAGAGGGGTTTTGATGAACTTTGT
>NZ_JAACKB010000124.1 GCF_010892395.1 Sulfurovum sp. bin170 | reverse complement strand
GGCGTGTTTACACCCGAACTATTTGGTTCAAAAAAAGCTTAATTCATTGGCATTGGGCTTTAGCCCCGAAAGAGACGAAACTAAAGTTTTCGTTTCCTAGTTCTCCAAAAGTTTATTAATTACAATTCTCTCTCTCTTTTAGAGTCATTTTTTTATCTACAACAATAGGTGCACCTTCAAATTTATCAAATAGTATAGGAGCAGTGAGTTTTAGATAGATAGCAGGTTTGAGATGTTGTTCAAAAGAACTCCATATCTGAAATCCTCCCTGTTCGTCTAAAAATTTTGGATGTATAGATTCAATAGGAACGCGAGGGGAGTTATCAGGTAGTTGGTCAAAGAGAGATGCCCACTCAACAGCGACATCATCTTTGGCTATATAACTATTATCATAGATAATTGGAAGTAGATAACTCAACATCTGTAGCTCCTCTTCTATACGACTATCTATATTGTTACTGGTTCCATAAACTGTTATCATATAGAACATATCAAGTATAGTAGGTGGTTTTTCACGATAACCCTTTGATGTATCTTTGGTAAATTCCCATTGGTTTGTTTTGTACTCTATATTTTCACGAATATCAAATAGATAGACATTAACAATAGTCTTATCATCGCTTGAAATATTATCTTTGAGTGGAGGATAAAACGAAACCTTATAATTATCAGTTGCTATATTCTGTTCAAAAAAACTTTTGAGCAAATCATTCAAATCATTAAGCGTAATCATAATCTATCTCCTATTAAGTAGTCTCATCCAATGCGTATGATAATGGGAAAAAGTTTCATAAGTGTTTCCTTTTATTTTAATTTCTGTTTTTTTGTTATATATTGGAGTTTTTTTTGGTAGTGTTACCAAAAGGATAATCAAAATTCAGAAAAATTCGACTCTTTGATAACCTTACCCAACTTCCCAAGCTCTATTTTGATACCTCTAGCGATATGCCCCATACCTATAGCTTCGCCCTCCTGAACAGCAAAAAAAGCAGAAAAGAGAGAAGCATTTCTAATATTAGCACCAGATAGTTCAAAATTTTTAGCCAAAACTGAAAAATCTATATCGCTATCAATAGGGGTATCTTTGGGAAAGACTCTTCTCCATATCTCCTCTCTCATCCCTATATCAGGAGATGGGAAGTTGATAATAAAACGCATCCTCCGTATAAACGCCTCATCAATATTTTGTCTAAAGTTAGAAGCAAGTATCACCAATCCATTGTACTCCTCTATCTTTTGAAGAAGATAACTCACCTCTATATTGGCATATCTATCATGAGAGTTTTTGGTCTCTGTTCTCTTCCCAAATATAGCATCAGCCTCATCAAAAAATAGTATCACACCACTCCCCTCTGCTGTCTCAAATATCTTAGATAGATTCTTCTCTGTCTCTCCAATATATTTACTAACAATCCTAGATAGCTCAATACGATAGAGGTCAAGACCTAATGTGTTTGCCAGTATAGATGCGGCCATTGTCTTACCTGTTCCTGATGCTCCTGTAAAGAGTACTCCTAGACCTTGACTCTGATAGTGCTTTTTAAATCCCCACTCCTCAAAAACTTGGATTTGATACTTGTAGTGTTCGCAGACCTCTTTTAGTAACTCTTTTTTATCTTTTTGCAAAACAATATCATCTAAACCATTCTCCGAAGAGAGAGGTTCTGCCAAAGATTTCAAAGAGCTAGATATGCTCTCTCTACATAGTTGATACAACAGAGCATCACTAAACTTCTCTCCAAAAAAGAGTTTACTCTTAAGTCTCTCTACAATCCTCTCTATCTGCTCTACTGTAAATCCAAAGAGATTGGCAAGAGTATCACATCTCTGTGAAGAGAGTTCCACTCCTATACCATACAAAATCTCTCTCCAATAACGACTAGACTCTGTAACTGTTGGAAGCGATAGAGCAATCTCATACCACAATAACCCATGAGATAACGATAGTGGAACAATCTTCTCTTTTGAAGCGATAAAACTAAGCGAAGAGAAACTCTCTAAATTTTTGATTAGCACCTCTTGATAGATATGGATTTTTGAATCTTGGCTAAATATATCATAGTTATCAAAATAGAGTAGTGAATTTGAGAGTATAGACTCCCTAAAAAGAAGTTTGAGACTCTCATCAAAACTCTCACTATACTCCAATATAGTAGAACAATCAACTCTCAAAAGATTATACTCCATAGAGTTTACAATTGTTGTAGCAATATACTCTTTTTGGGTAGAGTCCTCTCCATGCAGATGGATAACAAATCTCTTCTGCTCCGATAACCCATCTTTTATCACCATAAGATTCTCTTCTATATCATAAAATTGACTCTCCATAGTTGAGATAAGAGTAGAGTATGGTGAAATTCGCCTATCCAGAGTATAACAACCAAAAAGAAAACTTTGCACAGAGTCCGAAACTCTCAAAACATCTTCACTATCCCTCTCAATAATCCCAAAAATAGTAAGTGTAGACTCTGCTTGTAAATATCTATATATATCCGTTATCTCTCTATCCAAAAGCAATGAAAGCAGAAAAACCGTAGCCTCTTTTTGATTCAAATCATCTTGTAGGTAGGCATAAATCTTCTTATATTTTATATCAAGCATAGGTGCTAAAACAATCAATATAATCTCCTGCTCTGCCGTATCAAGACTGAAGAGTTGAGACAAAAGCTTAACTCTTTCTATAAACTCTTGATGTTCACTACCTTTTTGATAAAGTAGCTTAATAACTCTCTCTTTTGAGACAAAAAAAGGATTCAGGTCTTTATCTGACTCATCCTCATCTAACATCTGTAATTTTCTGTTTATAATATTATCTAAGTTTAACATTTTACAATTGTAGCTTGAAATAGTTTCAT
>NZ_JAACKB010000123.1 GCF_010892395.1 Sulfurovum sp. bin170 | reverse complement strand
ATGACTCTCTCTTCTCATCAAGTATCTTCTCTGTTTTTGATGGCTCTATTTTTTGGGGGAATAGAGGGTGTTTGGTGGAGCCACACAACAGACATGGTTCACCATCTTTGAGCCTTAGTCTATCTTTTTCGTAGTTCAAAATTCTCTCTTCAAGATTTTTTTTCTCTTCAAGTTGGTCGATTACACTCTTCAAACTACTTTTCTTTAAATTTAGTTCACTCTTCTCTGAGCCAAGATTATCTATCCTATTCTCCATCTCCTCTTTTGCTAGAGAGATTTTGGTTTGACTCTTCTGAAGATACTCTTTTCGCCTAAGTTTTGTAATCTGTATCTCCAAAATCAAATTTTGCTGTTCAACCTTCTCTATATTTTCTGATTTGATTTTTCTATATAGCTCTTTTGTATGATTTTCAAGACTCTCAATAGTCATATAGAGAGGTTTGTCACTAAGCTCCTCTATATTTTTGGACATCATAATTTTTAGCTCATCCTGAGTTCTGTTTAGTTCATTAAATTTGCTAGATATAAGAGTATAGTTCTGTTTTAGATGCTCTATATTTGAAAATGATTGCATATCTCTTCTAAGAAGAATTTTTTCTACATTTAGTTTGGAGAGTTGAGTATCAATATCATCTATGCTCTGCTCTACCTTAAAAAGCTCCTGCTCATTTTTTTCAATCTCCTCCTGCAATGTTATAAAGTTTTTTTGCGTAAACTCTATCTCTCTATCAAAAAGTTTAGCATGTTCAACTTTTCTCTTCTCTTCGGTTAAAAGAGCAAGAGATTCATGATACTCTTTCTCTTCTGTCTGCCTTTGTGAAAGAATTTTTTGTAGTCTCTCTAGCTCTTTTTTATAATTTTCAGATTGGGAAGAGAGTTTGTTAAAGGTTACTTTTTGGTTAATAATATAGATAATCCTATCTATATTAAATGATTTTTTCTCTCTATCTAACAGACCTCTATTTTTTAACATCTCTATTCGTTTGGTAGGCTCCAAGCAGATTGTATTTGCTGTTGATATTCGTATCCTATCTAACTTCTGCTTCTCCTTTTCAGTCCGTTGAAAAACTCTTTTGGAGATTGTGGCATATATCTTAGTATCAGTCACTCTCTCCAACAACGAAACTCTATCCTCTGCCTCTGCTTTCAAAAAATTATCAAAAAGACCCTGTGAGAGTATAATAGATTGAGTGAATTGCCCAAAATCAAGCCCTATCAACTCTCTAATCTTCTGTGTAACAAGAGGAATCCCCTCACTTAATAGCTTATCATCTTGATAGAGTTGCATAGAGTATATGGTCTCATTCTCTTTCTGCTCTTGTGAAAATCGGCTTCGATACCTCTGCTCTGCAATCTCAAAACAGACCTCACAAAAAGAGTTATTGCATTGTTTACTAATAAATCCATCTGTATTCTGCTTTAGACGAGTTGTTTGGGCATATAGTGCCAATGATATGGCATCAAGAAGCGTACTCTTCCCCGCACCTGTTGCACCTGTAATAGCAAAAATTCTATTTTGAAAATGTGCTTGGCTAAAGTCAATCTCATTCTCACCTTTTAGTGAGTTGATATTTTTGATTTTGAGTTTTAGGATTTTCATGGTTTTATCTCTTTTAGAATTTCACTATATAGTTTTAGCATAACTCTCTGCTCTTCCTCTTTTAGATGCTCTATTTTTTTTAGAAATATCTGGTCTATGCTCGTGGTTTTAGAAGATTTTGGGTTAGACTCTTTTGTAGGTTTTCTCTTTTCCATAATAGTATATTCTTTTTGAATGGATTTTATCCTTTTTTTATTAAAGGAGATATATTTTATTGGAAATAGTGAGATTTTTTAAGTTGAGATGAGATT
>NZ_JAACKB010000122.1 GCF_010892395.1 Sulfurovum sp. bin170 | reverse complement strand
ACTCTCTATCTTTGATAGGTCTAAGATATTGTTGATGATACTAAGCAGATTTTCAGAGCTTTTCTCAATAATACCAGTAAATTCAACCTGCTCATCATTCAGCTCGGTATTTTTAAGAAGTTCAGTAAATCCAACAATTCCATTTAGTGGAGTTCGTATCTCATGTGACATATTTGCTAAGAAGAGTGACTTTGACATATTTGCCTCAAGTGCTTGCATCTTATCTTGTCTAGCATTCTCTATGAGTAGTTCCAAAAATTTATAAGCCTCTTTTATACCTTTGTTTGTGTTTAGGTCTATACTCTTTATAGCATTGATACTTGGTTCATCAAAAGTATTATCTGACTCTATCTCTTGGACTGTATTGTTTAGAATATCCTCTAAGCTTTTTATATTATTACTAATATCTCTACCTGTTCTATATCCAAGCACTGTTAGTATAATAGAGAGCATCCAGAAAAATCCAGCCACTATTAATATAGTAACATTTTGGAAAACATAAGCATCATTCTTTGCAAAAAGGGTTTTCTCTACCTCTTTTTGCATTTTAGAAAAATAGTCTATCTTATCCCCATGCATAATAAACCAAGATACATGCTCTATAGAGAAAGCTCCATCATCAATATTTTTTTGTAGTTTTGAGAAGTTACTCTCTATCTCTCTATTTACATTTTTATAGTCCCTACTGTTTACAAAAGAGAATATTTTTCTCTTCAACTCATAATCTAGTATCTCCATGGGGTTAAATACACTAGATTTATTTCTTGATTTATGCCAAAATGCAATATCTTTTTCGGTCATAGGTATCTGTTTCATCAAAAAATAGTTAACAAAATCTCTCTCTAGTGAAGAGTTCTCTGTTGCTATATAGAGTTGAGAGAGAGAGGTTACTAGTGAAGATATTTCATCATTAAGTTTATAGTAGTTTATAAGCAACTGATGCTTTAAGATAGGCTCTGTAAGATCTCTGGTGTATCTCTTATAAAAAGCATTTGCAAAAGAGAGCCTGTTTTGGTCTATATCAGCACGAATACCACCTATCTGCTTTAGATGATTAAAAATACTTTGATTGTCATAATCTATTTTCGAGTTAATGAGTCCCGAGAATATTGAGTTATTGTTGATATGTATTAGTGACTTTTTTGCTTTTTCAATGGCATCATTAGTTACCTCTCTCTGTCGTAGAAGTTCTTGTTTGGCATGAGTCTCATTTTCTGACCCAATAAAGCTAGAACTAAGTCCCCTCTCTCTTCCAACCTCTTTTATGACAGCAGTTAGCTCTATATTGTTTTTTATTATATCTCTTAACTCATCCGCTTTATAGTATTTACTATATGAGATAAAGAGAAAATAACTAGATACAATAAAAAGTAGCAGCAGAGGGAGGATACTTATCAATCTTAATCGGTTATTTATCTGCATAGGTTACCCCTCTCCTATTACTGTTTAGGTTGTTTCATATAGTTTTCAAGTGAGATAAACAGACCCCAATATTTGATAAACAGTGATTTAAGTTTCAGATGTTCTGTACAGAATTGAATCTCTTCTAGTACATCGGCAAGTTCATTGATACGAAGATTACTAGCTGCACCTTTTAGTTTATGTCCAAGTTCATGAATATTATCCATATCTTTTTGATAATATGATGCCAAGAGATGGTCTTTGTCATGGTGTGCCTGTTCTATGAAATCCTCAACAAACTCTTCAATTAGAACAACAGGTAAATTTAGCTCATCAGCTGCAACTTTAGGGTTATAATCAATAGGAAGTGGAATTATATTTTCCAAAGAAATTTTCTCAACATTGGATTTTGGTTCCTCTATTTTTTTAATGCTTATATCTGTTAGTGGAACTAGTTCATCATCTAGGTTAAAATCTAAATCCATATCCATATCCATATCCAAATCAATAGCATCAGCTTTGATATTATTTAGTTTTTCCTCTTTTTTCTCATTTAGAGGAGGCTCTTCTACATTGCTAAGAAGCTCTGTAAATTTACTATTTAGCTCCTCCTCTTTTGTATTTTTTGTATCTAATGATGGAGTATCTCTCTCTACTACACTATCTGCTATCGGTTTTTTTAGTGTAAGAAGAGCTAATCTTGTATAGTACTCATCAATATATTGTGAGCGTTCCCCACTAGGAAGTTTTTTGATTTTTAGTAGCAGTATATTGATATTTGGTACTTTAAGTGTTAGAGCAAGATTAGAGAGATTTTTGATAGCTCTATCGTCTCCATCAAGCAGTTTTTTCTCATCAATAATTGACTGGTCGATAAAACTGTCAAGATATAACTTATAGTCATCTATAGATAGACCTATATCCGAAGAGATTTTCTGCACATCCAAGTAGATAGGATGATAGTTTAGTTGTAGTTTACTTACACTGTTTTTTGTCTCTATTATATTGCTAAGTTTCAGTACTTTGATACTGTCGCTATTAGTTAAAAACGCAGTTTCAGAGTAGTTTGCTTTAATAGCTTTATCGCTTAATTTTAGATATATTTTACCATTCTCAAATTTGACACTTTGGGCAATATCGTTCTTTATAATATCACTAAAATTTCTATACCCAAGTAGCTCTATAAACTCTTGGTCAGCCATTGTAATCTGTTTTTTGTTATTGTATCCGTAGTACATATTTTATTTACCTCTATATTTAATCATATTGAGCATAAAGCTCAATCTCTTCTTCTACATCTATTTTTGATGCTGGTTTGTGTACGATAATAAATCCAATTATATTATTACTCTTGTCATATTTTGGTGTAGTATGAATATTGCTCCAAAAGTACATGCCGTCACGACGAATATTTTTTAGAGTACTAAACCATTTTTTCATTCTATTGTTGGTATACCAGAGTTTTGCATATATTGCATCAGGAACATCAGGATGCCTAAAAATCTTGTGGTTTTTACCTATAAGTTCCTCTCGTCTAAAACCAGTAACTTCAGCAAAGTTTGAGTTGGCAAAGGTTATAACCCCATTTAAGTCTATTTCATATATTAAATTTTTTTTATAATTGTATTCTATATCTAAGGCAATGAGATGATGCACGAGTCTCCTTTCTTTGTAAATCAATT
>NZ_JAACKB010000023.1 GCF_010892395.1 Sulfurovum sp. bin170 | reverse complement strand
TTCCGTATCCTCTTCAGGAATATTTGACCACGCAGGAGCATAAGTTACTACATTAATCTCAACAGCTAAATTTCTTTTGCTTGTTAATGTTTTATATTGAAATAATTTTGATTGTATTTTTGTATAAATTTCATCCTGAATATCTTGATAATCAATAGTAGAATCAATACCTTCATTAATATGAAAAGCAACTAGTCCACTCTCTTTTGTGATTAATAAAGCATCAATTTTAAAACCACCATTAGCAGTTCCTATTATCGGATAACCAATGTATAATGTACCTTCATAATTATTTTTGATAGATTCAAAACAACTTGCTAATTGTTTTGAAGATTCAGGTTTGTTTTTAAAATCTCCTCTTACTATATTTAACATATAAAATCACCTAAAATATTTTTTTTCATTATAACAAATTACTTTTATTTTCAAACTGATTTAGAATTTTTTATCTAAAAAAGAATGAGCAACGAAACCAAGGAGTAAAAATATATCAAGTTAAAACCTACTCTATGCAGATAGTATAGATTATATCATACCCATCAACCCTTCAACTCCCCCACCAGATACTTCCCAGTATAAGACCCAGTCTCCTCATGCGTTCTAGCCACCTCTTCAGGGGTTCCAGTGGCGATAATATCTCCACCCTTATTCCCCCCCTCTGGTCCCATGTCTATGATGTAATCTGCATTTTTGACCATATCAAGATTATGCTCGATGACCACTACAGAGTTACCCAAATCCACCAAATGATGAAGCACACCTGTTAGCCTATCCACATCTGCAAAATGCAGACCTGTGGTTGGTTCATCTAGTATATAGAGTGTCTTCCCTGTATCTTTTCTGCTCAACTCTTTACTAAGTTTTATCCTTTGGGCTTCACCACCAGAGAGGGTTGTGGCATTTTGACCAAGGGTGATATAGTCAAGTCCTACAGCCATTAGAGTCTTTAGTTTGATAGCAATTTTGGGAATAGCTTTGAAAAAATCCATAGCTTCTGTAACGGACATTGCAAGTACATCTGCGATAGATTTACCTCTATACGACACCTCTAGCGTTTGAGCATTATATCTTGACCCCTCGCAACCATCACAGGTCACCAATACATCAGGCAAGAAGTGCATCTCTATCTTTATCTGACCATCTCCACTACACTTTTCACATCGTCCACCTTTGACATTGAAAGAGAATCTTCCTATCTTATATCCTCTTAGTTCAGCCTCTTTGGTCTGGGCAAAAAGCTTTCGTATCTCATCCATCACACCTGTATAGGTTGCGGGGTTACTCCTTGGGGTTCTTCCTATTGGGCTTTGGTCTAGGTAGATTACCTTATCTACAAGCTCTAATCCTTTTATCTCTACACCATCTACCTTGTTCACTTTTCTTGCATGGTTTAGAACCTCTCTTGCTACGGGTAGAAGTGTTTGCAATATCAGAGAACTTTTACCACTTCCACTGACTCCCGTGATACAGACAAAGTTTTTCAGAGGTATTTTTGCTGATAGATTCTCTATATTATTTAGCGTCACATTGTTAATCTCTATCCAACTCTCTTGTGGTTTATCGTGAGGATAATCAATATCTTTGGCTCCAAATAGATACTCTGCTGTTAAGGTTTTGGCTCTCATCATCTTCTTACCAGTTCCTGCAAAAACAACCTCCCCACCAAATTTACCCGCCCCTGGTCCAATATCAATCACATAGTCTGCTGACATAATCGTCTCTTTGTCATGCTCCACGACAATAACAGAATTTCCCTTCTCTTGGAGAGAGCGAAGCGTTCTGATAAGCTTTTTGGTATCCCTCTCATGCAGTCCAATACTTGGCTCATCCAGTACATACATCACACCTGTAAGCCCAGAGCCAATCTGTGAGGCGATACGAATTCGTTGTGCCTCTCCACCAGAGATAGTTCTTGCGTCACGGCTAAGTGTAATATATGTAAGCCCAACATCATATAGAAAAAATAGCCTCTCTTTTATCTCATTAATCACCGAATCTGCAATAAGATTCTGTTGCTCTGTAAAGTGAGAAAAGTTCCCTCTATCCGCAAAATACTTATATGTTTTTTCGATAGGCATATCTATAATATCGGCGATATTTTTTCCCTCTATCTTCACGGCTAGAGACCTTGGACGCAGACGATGCCCCTCACATCTATCACAGACCTTTTCGGTCATATACTCACTCATATCCTTCTCATCGCTAAACATATCGTGAGCAAACTTCACTACCCCTGGCCACTCTCTTTTGAGCTTATGTTTTTTCCAAGTAAAGTCAACATCATTGCCTCCACCATAGAGGATAGATTTTTTCTGATACTCTTCTAATTTTTCATAAGGTATCTCTACGGGTATATCGTTCTGCTCACAATAGGCATTTAGGAACTTGGTGTAGTAGCTTTTGTTAAAACCATACATTATCTTCACAGCACCCTTATCAATACTCAATGCAGAATTAATAACCTTTTTGAGGTCAATAACATAACGAATTCCCAAGCCATCACAAAGAGGACATGCACCTTTTGGAGAGTTGAAAGAGAAGCTAACAGGCTCCAAAGGCTCAAAAGAGAGTTTACAATCAAAACATGCTAAGTGTTCAGAGTAGTGAATATTTTGCCTATCCATCTCAAAATCTTTGTAGTTTAGAACCTCTATCTCCACCTCACCATATGACTCTTTTAGAGCTTTCTCTACATCTTGCCCTATCCTATCCCTGCTCTCCTCTTTGACCACAACTCTATCAATCACAACTTTAATGGTATGTTTTTTGGTCTTAGATAGCTCTATCTCCTCATCAAGTCGAACCATCACCCCATCTATCATCGCTCGGATATAGCCCTTGTGCCGTAAGGATTCTATCATATCAGCAAATGTACCTTTTTTCTCTTTGACAAGGGGAGCCATAATCACCAATTTTGCTCCATTAGGGAGTTTCAAAACCTCTTCTATAATATCAGAAGCGTTCATAGATGAGATTGGTTTAGCACACTCATGGCAATGCTGTCTTCCAACTCGTGCAAACAGAAGCCGTAGATAGTCGTATATCTCTGTAATAGTACCAACGGTGGATCTGGGATTTTTGGATGTGGTCTTTTGGTCGATAGCAATAGCAGGGGTCAAACCCTCTATCTTATCCACATCAGGCTTCCCTACTCTTCCTAGAAACTGTCTAGCATAAGAGGATAGAGATTCGATATATCGTCTCTGCCCCTCTGCGTAGAGTGTAGAAAATGCTAAAGTAGATTTTCCACTACCACTAATTCCTGTAATAACAACCAACTGATTTTTAGGAATCTCAACATTAATATTTTTTAGATTATTCTCTCTTGCTCCAAAAACCTCTATTTTATCTTTTTTCATTCTCTTATCCTAAAAATATTTTTTTTATCAAAATTGACAACGCAACACCATACATAATAAGCAGATATAGTTTGTGCTTGGAGTCCGATACATGCTCTTTTAGCCACACCCCCATATAGACACCAAAGAGTGAAGCAACCGCCACAAATATACCCTTTTCCAAATCAACAGTGCCAACAGAGAGATGACTCGTCAATCCTGCAATAGAGGAGAATGCCACAAAAAAGAGTCCTGCTGAGACTGCCTTTTTGATAGGATAATGCAGAAAACCTACCAATATTGGTGTTAACATAATAGAGCCACCAACTCCCAAACTAATAGCAAATATACCTATCATCATACCTACAAAAAAAAGCACACCAACATGAAGCGTTTTGACACTTCCATCATCTTTGGGCTTGGCAGAAAATAGTCTATAGAGTGCAAAGATAAGCAGTCCCATAAACAGATATTCTAGCGTTCTACTAGAGATAGCCATTGAGAGATAGACTCCAATAAAACCACCAACAAAACCACCAACACCTACCCAAATACCTTCACCTAAAACAAGTGAACCTCTTCTATGGTTGAGATAAGAGCCATAAAAAGAGGAGAATACCATCTGAACAATAGAGATACCAATAGCTGTTTTAATATCAATACCAAGTAGCATCAATATTGGAACAAGAATCATCCCCCCACCAATACCAAAAAAGCCTGATAGAGTTCCTACGGCTACCCCTACTAAAACTAATACCACTTCCATATAGGCTCCACTCATTTTGCATAAATTTAAGCCGAAATTATATCATAATAGTATATCATTTCGTAATGCGAGTAGGGAAAATCTCACACTTAATTGAAACTAATTGGTTACATAATATTAAAAATTGTTTAAAATATAACATTAACAAAAACTTTATATTGTATATAAATGACTTTTCTGTTAAAATTAAGCATTCGAATTAAAACACCACAAAGAAAAGGAACCAATGTGCCAAACAC
>NZ_JAACKB010000121.1 GCF_010892395.1 Sulfurovum sp. bin170 | reverse complement strand
TATGAGCCAAAAAAAATATAGGTAAATATGGAGAGTATTATATAAGACAAGAATTCATTGATAATATTATAGGAGATGATTGGTTTTGGTGTAAAAGAGAACAATACCTATCTCCAAAAATTACTAGTTTTAAACATAAAACTAATCAAATCAATAATGAGTTAGGTAAATGTTATGTATTATGTGTTCGAAGACATTTTAAATATTGAGGACTAAGAAATGAAAGACTACAAAATAGAAATCACAATCGACAAAGACGGCAATATAAAAGCCGAAACCAAAGGCATGGAGGGCAAAATCTGCATAACAGAACTAGATGAAATCTTAGCAGGTTTAGAGGGAGAGCGAAAAGAGAAAAACAAACCTGAATATTACAAAAAGCAGAAGATTGTAACCAAACAGCAGATTAAAAAGTGATGCTCAATATCCACAATATCGAAAAATCAAACTTTGTTAATGGCAATGGAAACCGTTTCGTTATTTGGGTTCAAGGGTGCGATTTGGGGTGCAAGGGGTGTTGGAACAGAGAGAGTTGGAGTTTTGAAGCCAAGATTCTGAAAAGTGCTGATGAGATTTTTAAAGAGATTCTCAATCAACCCAATTTGGATGGTGTGACCTTTACAGGTGGTGAGCCATTTTTGCAAGATAGTGAGCTGACCAAAATCGCCAAAAGAGTAAAATCAGAGACCAAACTCACCATACAAGTTTTTACAGGATTTAGGCTAGAGGAGATTGAAAATTCACCTCTTCTAAAAGAGATAGATACACTGGTGGCTGGACGATATGGGCAGGAGCAGAGGGTTTATAACTTTTCTGATACGGTTTGGGAGTTTGACAATGAGAGTGTAGAGGTTGAAATCTGTGAAGATGGCACTCTGATAGTGACTGGTTATCCACAAGATGAGTTTTTAAAGGATTTGAAGATATGAGCAGAGTTGTAAAAATAACAGGTTCGATGCAGATAGATGATGGTGTATTGGCAAAAGAGGCAATAGCCAAGAGTGGAAATAGTAACATCAAAATGGTAGATGGTAAATTTGAGTTTAACCAGTATGACTACGATTATGGACGAGGCAAAGCAGAAGAGATAGCGAGAGTTGAGACGATTTACAGTGAGTTGGTAGAGGAGGCAAAAAGGGTTTATAGGGAGGCTCAAAGAGAGAAGATTTTGGAGAATGCTTTGAAGCATGGGTATAAGTTGAAAAAAGAGATTCAAGAGGACAGCACGATAAAGTTGGTTTTGCAGAAGAGGGTTTACTAAGCTACTCCTATTTACATTTCTGATAAAATTAAAAGAAAAGGATGAAAAAATGCAAACCATTCGTATAGATGTCAAAGATATGTATGTCAATAATATATTAGAGATGCTCAACTCTTTGCAAGATATTATGATAGATAAAATTAAATTGGATTCTCTAAAAGAACCTTTTAGTCTGATGCAAGATAGGGAATATCAAGAAGATAGAGCTATGTTAGAGGTTACCTTAGAGGATTATAGAAAAAATGGCTCTAAAAATTTTTCTTGCCTAGATAAAAACTACTGGAGTGATGTACAAAATCGTCTGATTGCAAGACATCAAAAGGCAGATTAGGTGATAGTAGAAAAAGGGGATAAATTTGATAGTAAGCTTGATGCTGTTCTTGACTATATTGCAAGAGATAGCCTAAATAGAGCCATAGATTTTAGTGTAGAGTTAGAGGAGAAGTTAAATAAATTGCCTCATATGCCCTATAAATTCCGACGCTCTATCTATTTTGATGATGAGAATATTAGAGATTGTATTTTTAAAGGTTATGTAATTCCTTATCTGATTGATGGGATAAATAACAAGATTATACTGTTGGGTATAGTGAAGTATAGAGAAAAACTATAGCGAAAGGTGGAAATCAAATGCAAAAAAACCTATCAGAATTTTCAAAAAACCTAAAACTCCTAATGAGTGCCAAAATCACAGCCTTTTACATAGAAAACTACGAATGGGAACGATTTCAAGGGGATATTATCCGTGTGAGTGATGGGCATAAACTCTTCTTTTATAATGATGCACAAGGACTCAAAGAGTATATAAAGCGAGAGTTGATTTCGTGTGACGAGGAGGACATCGCTACGGTGATTGATGAGATGGAGGATGGGGCTATTTATGTATTTGACAATGTTCATAGTTATCTAAATGACCCACAGATTATTACCCGTTTTAGGGTGGCGATACGAGAGCTTAGACGCAAAAATAGTTTTATTATCCTCTTCTCACCACTGCTCAATATGCCAAAAGAGTTGGAGAAAGATTTGACCATCTTGGAGTATCCACTACCTACAGTTGGGGAGATTGGTAGGTATATGCGTAGGATTCTACATGATATGAAAGTGCCATTTGGAGAGGATGAGGCTATTGCTAAATCTCTGCTTGGATTGACCATGCGAGAGGTGGAGAACTCTACACGAAAGACGGCGTTGCAGTTTGGAAAAGTGGGGGTTGATGAGATATGGTCGCTCACTTATGAGAAAGAGCAGATTATTAAAAAGAGTGGATTTTTGGAGTATTTTCACCCCAAAGATGATATGAATTCTATTGGTGGGCTTGATAATCTCAAAGAGTGGCTACGGCTTAGGGCTAAAGCGTTTTCGAGTCGTGCTTTATCTTATGGGCTTAGTTATCCTAAAGGGGTAATGCTTTTGGGAATTCCTGGGACTGGTAAATCTCTCTCAGCAAAAGCTGTCTCTAACGCTTGGAACATGCCACTGTTGAGACTTGATTTTGGTAAAGTTTTTGGTGGAATCGTGGGAGAGAGTGAGAGCAATATTCGCCAAACCATTAAAGTAGCCGAGAGCCTAGCCCCTTGTGTTTTGTGGATTGATGAGATAGAGAAAGGTTTAGGAGGAGGTGCTAATAGTGGAGCTAGTGATGGAGGAACCTCAACTAGAGTTTTTGGAACTTTTTTGACTTGGTTACAAGAGAAAGAGAGTGAAGTTTTTGTATTGGCTACGGCGAATGACATCTCCGCCTTGCCACCTGAACTGCTTAGAAAAGGGCGGTTTAATGAGATATTTTTTGTTGATTTGCCTACCTTTGAAGAGAGAAAAGAGATTTTTGAGATACATATCAAGCTACGAAAACAGAACTCTGATACTATTGATATTGATAAATTGGCACTAAAAAGTAGAGGTTTTTCAGGAGCAGAGCTTGGTGAAGTGGTGAATGAGTCACTTTTTAAGATTTATGAGCCAAGTAGTGAACCGATTTTGCAAACAGGCGATTTATTGGAGACCATAGATGAGTTTTTCCCACTCTCTAAAACGATGGAGGAGAGGATAAAGACACTTCGGAAGTGGTCGAAAGATAGGACGAAACAGGCTTCTAAATATCAGCCTGAGGAGTTGGAGAAGTTTAAAGGGGTGAAGCTTAAAAACGAGATTTTGGATAATCCTTTTATTGAGGAGTTTTGATACTAAACTTCTTGCAAAACTCTTTGGAATCGGAGAGTTCACTCCCGAACATAACGAGGCTAAAGCCATCGGTTCCTAGTTTTGCAAGATGTTTACTATACTAAATTTTAGAGACTAAAAAATTCTCTATATCATCCCCTCCTCCTTAATCATTTTAGCAATATTCTGATGTGATTTATCATTCCAGTGATGGTCGCAAGAGTAATCCTCTAAGGGTAAATTGTGTCTATCCATTACAATATATATATCATAAAAATCTATCTTTTGTTCAGCTAAAAATTGTGTTAGTTTATCTTTTAGGCTTCTGTTTTCCCCATAAACTATTACTGTATAGTCTATATTTTTATCTTTTAGTAGTTTTTTTGTCTGATATATAGCACCTTCTATCTGCAACCAATTATGAGACAGATCTTCTTCTTTTTTACTCTCTTCTCTACTGCCCTCTTCTACTTCTTCACTTTTTTTATTTTTAATATAGGCTTTAATTCTTGTCAATAGAGAGTAGATCTCAAAATTTGACAAAGAGGCTTTTATCTCATCTTTTTTAGTACTATCTCTAGGGGGTATCACTTTATAGTTCTCTAAATCAGAAAAATCCAAAAATACAGTTGGATTCATTGAATTTTTATCGTAACCTACGCTATCACCTTCATATATATCTTTGTCCATATTTACAAAATGAATAACCTTTTTTACATTTTCCAAATTGCTTTTCTTTTGCAGTATTACAAGCTGTTGTACTGGTGATGTTGCAGCCATAGCATGATTTAGAAAGTTGTATTTTCCATTATATACTTTATATAAAGCGTTATGAATAATATTTTCACTGTTTACCATCAGTGCTTCGATATAGGAGTCACCTAAGAGAACTATATCTTTTCTATTTTTTTGATACTCATAAGAGTTTTTTACAAACCCTTTATCATCGAAAAAAAACTCTGTATCGTAACAGCCCTGCAACCATCTACTAGAGAAGTTTTTTTTATGCCATAGACCTAAATCTTTATCGTACCTAATAGGTTCAACACCAAGTGTAAATGGTGAATATCTCAAAAAAAACTCAAATAGTACAACAGCTAAGACTACTGAAGATATAACTGTAAAAAATTTCTTGTACATCTCTTCCCCTTTAAAAATTAAAATATAGAAACTCTGATGCTTTATCACCAGTGATTGTAAAATATACCATCTGTAGTAGTGCAAATGTAAAAAATAGCGTCATCAGAAAAATATGATACTTTTTTAGTGATTTAACTAATTTATTGGAGTTTTGAAATACCAATACAATAATAAATGATGCAAAAATATATAACAGAGAGTATCTATATGTAAAGCTGTCATAATACAGTGAGATTCCATTCATTCCAAACATACCTTTTAGTACTTTTATAGCATCATCAAAGTCCGTGGCTCTAAAAAAGACTCTTGTAAAGTTGATATAAAAAAAGGTTATAATCCAAGCAGATACTATATTCATTTTGAATCCAAACTGCTTCCATTGATGGTTAATGACTAGTGCAACTCCATGTAGAGACCCCCAAATAATAAAGCCCCAACCTGCACCATGCCAAAGACCTGCAAAGAGAAGAGTTAACATAAGATTTGTATATGTTCGGCTAATACCTTTTCTGTTACCACCCAAAGGAATATAGATATAGTCTCGTAAAAATCTACCAAAGGTGATATGCCATCTTCTCCAGTAATCCTGAACAGATGTTGCTCTGTATGGAGAGTTGAAGTTAATAGGCAGTTTGATATTGAAAATCAGTGCTGCACCGATAGCCATATCTGCATATCCAGAGAAGTCAAAATAGAGTTGAAATGTATAGGATAGACTTGTAACCCAAGCCTCAACAAAATGTAGAGTTACAGAGTGGTCAAAACCATTTGTTGCCCATATAGCAAAAGTATCTGCAATAGCCACTTTCTTAAAAAGACCAATAGAAAATATAAATAGACCCGCCATCAGATTATCTATATTTATAGAGCTATTTTTAGGCTTTATAAATTGAGTCATCATCTCTTTATGGTGAACAATTGGTCCAGCTATTAGTTGTGGAAAAAATGTAACAAAGAGAGCATAGTTCAGAAAATCATACTCCTTAGTCTCACCCCTATAGGAGTCAACAAGATAGGCAATCTGTTGAAAGGTGAAAAATGATATAGCAAGAGGGAGTGCAAGATGCAGAAGTTCCACATTTGAATCAAAAACAAAATTTAGATTTATTATAAAAAAATCCAAATATTTATAGTGCATCAATAGAAGTGCATTTCCCAATATACCTATGGTCAAAATTGCTTTTTTTGAAATTTTATATATCTCTACACTGTATCCTGCAAGAACCCTCCCCACAGAGTAGTTAAATATAATCGAAGCAACTATGATATTCAAATAGATAATATTCCACCAAGCATAAAAAAACAGACTGCTAAGTACTAAAAAAACTTTGGATGCAGTCTCTAGTTTTCTGCTTTTCAGAAAAAAATAGATAAGAAATGTTATAGGCAAAAATGCAAATATAAATTCGTAGCTGTTAAATAGCATTATCTATCTTCCGTCTTATTACTATTTTTTTTACAAAATTTTTAATCTTTCGTATTAGCAAAATTCTATACCACTCAAAAAGTTCATCTGCCCAGTGTTCAGGATGAATATTTATCATTATCTTATCAGGAACTCTACCTCTATCTATATTTGAGATTATATCTGCTGTGTGGTTAAATAGAAAATCAAAGTCACTCTCCACTCTATCTCTTAGGTTAATAGCCTCATTATTCCATGCTCTTCCTGCATCAGTAATATATAGAATTTTTTGAAAATCTATATCAAAATACGGCTCTGATGAAATACCATATCTTCTATAGTCATACCTCTCCCAAAGAAGACGGCTATCCCACCTAGATGTTGGTCTTCCATGCATAGAGATACTCTTTATGGGATAAAATCTGTTTAAACTAAATAAATTTTTTTCAAAATCAACAATTGCTTTTTCATAGTCCCCATTGGTCTCTGCTAAGGACTCATAATGGTAGCCTATCTCATGTCCAAGGTTTGCTATCCCATTGATTATATCTGCTTTTAGAGTTTTAGGGATGGTTCTAAAGTAGTATGTAGCTTTTACTCCTAGACTATTCTCTATTTTTGCCATAGCTAAAGAGCTATTTGGTCGTCTATCAACATCATGTCTCAACATTATAAAAGGTCTATTTTTATCATATTTTAGAGTAAAATACTCCTCTACAGTAATAAATTGAAAACCTCTATCTTTTAATATATTGAGTAGTTCAATATATATATCATGAGTAAAATCTCTCATTATCTAAACCTTTTTTGATAGTTTGGGTAATCTTCTGTTATTTGCAGACTTTGGGGATAGTTCTCTATAAACCATATAGTAAAAGCTGTTACATCTATCTTTTTAGAGAGCATCTTATCTCTTCTCTTAGAAAACTCATCTTTTAGGTTCTCTTGATTTAATAGCTCCATAGATTTTTCTACTACACCCTCTGCATCTCGATAGTTAAAAATCAAACCATAACTCTCTTGCTCTCTTATCGTAATAGGGTTTAAAGAGTTTATATATATACTTGGTGTACCAAGCATTGCACACTCACTAGCCATAGTGGCTCCCTCTCCGATAAATAGTGTGGCAAAAGCCAATGCATCATGCATCTTCTGGGGAGGAATCTTAATCTGGTAGGGCTTTAGCTTCTTGGGAAGTTCGCCTTCAGAAGATATAAAAACTTTCATTTTTTTGGATAACTCTTCTACAATTTTCTCTTTATACTCTGATGTTACTCCTCCTTGTCCTATATCATGAGAAGCATCCCATGAGACAAAACGAAGAATGATATAAGGTTCAGCTTGTCTAAGATTTAGTATTTTAAATATATCCCTATTGGGTTTAAATCTATTTGGGTGTAGATAGGCTAGTTCATGATAACCATCATAACCCCTGATATTATCTGTTGTAAGAGGAGGCTCTTTTGAGTTATGGACTAAAATAGCCTCTGTAAAGGGTGAGTATAGTTTCACCTGCTCCATATTAAAAGTATCTTCAAAAGATATATGAGGCTTTCTAAGAACAAAAGAGGCGTGTGCTAGATACATAGACCCGTGACTCATAAATATATCTGGTTTGAATTTGAGTGCAGTAACGATTGCTTGTAGGTCAAATTTTAGTAGACCAAATATCTTCCCTGCTAAAGTTTTAAACTTTTTACCAAACGATTTATATTTGAATCCATAACTCTTAAGAAGTTTTATCTCGAACTCTTTATCTCTACAGCTAAAAAGTATCTCATGCCCTCTTTTTTGCATCTCCCATGCAAAATTTTTAAAGAGATGCACATGCCCAGGGTGACCTATATCTATTAGTATTCTCATCTTCCATACCTCACTTTTTTATATATCTTTTTTGCTTTCGTCTTTACATAGTTAAAAAGGTTATCATTCCAGATTCTCATATATGGAGTCAACTCTCCCCCAAATCGCCTATAGAACTGTTCCACTCCAAAGAGCATAGAACCCTCGAAATCATAATAGTCACATCTCTTATGGAAATAGTTTATACTCTCTTGTAACATATATCCATTGGCTCCTCGAACTTGATTCTCTATATCTATACCATTCAAGATAAGGTATGATGATCTCTCTTCATAAACAAGACCACATACAGCAATACACCTGCCACTACTATCATAAGCTCCAAAAGAGACAAAAGTACCTCTCTCTTTGAGTTTGAGAATAAAATGTTCTAATCTCTCTCTATTAAAAGGAGATTTACTACCCTGTCTAATAAATGTTTTATTAACCAAGTCCCACAATAGTTCAAAAGGGGTCTCCTCTCTTATCTCTACCCCCTCTCTTATTGCATTTTTTATATCATTTTTCATATTTCCATGAAATTTACTATATATATTTTCTATATCTATATCTCTGTTTGCTATCCTATATGTATATCTTGTCTGCTGTGTAAATCCTTGCCAAGAGAGT